>NZ_LR736291.1:0-155657 GCF_902652675.1 Bartonella refiksaydamii | reverse complement strand
TCCTTGACCGAGGATATCTCCACCATGCACATGCAATTGCTGTGAAGCATTTATCCGCCCTGAATTGGTTATCACCGAATTGCTGATATTTTGGCTGGTGATATTGACATCATCCCCCATGATCAAAGCACCAGCAGAAACAAAAGAAGCTCTCTCCTTTTCTGGAATGTAAAGCACAGGCACATAAACATCCATGCCCTTTACGCTTTGGCGTACATAAATCACCATCGGGGCTTCTAGAGAAGCCAATTGCTCTTCTGTTAAAGCCTCTCCAAAGGGGAGATTGTGTGTTTTTGCATATTCTGCCCCCACATCCAGCAAGTTTTTGACTTGTTCAATGGCATCACTTCCAGGAATAAAGGAACCCTTGCCCAAACCTTGACCAACAAGATCACGCATTTGTTTTTCAATCAGTTGCTTTTCGAAATAAGCATCCCCTAGGAAAAAAATCTCTCTGTCAGGATTGTAACCTATTCTGTTTAAATAATAGGCTGAGCCATAAAATTTGCCAACATCGAGGAATTCTGCCCGCGTTTCATAAATGAAATTCTGGTTGGGCAAACTGCCACCAACACCACCCGATTGAGGCTTTGGCAAAGGAAGCCCCTCAGAAAGTTCTCCTGCATTATTGAGATCCACTTTTGGTGTAAAGAGAGCACCAACCCCAGTCAAACCACTCAGTGCCTCCAGCGGATTGCCCCCAACCGCTTTTGCTTCAAAATGCGCATCTCCTGTAATCGAACCTTCTGCTGCCTTGTTGTTGAGTTGATCGACCACCAGATTCAAAGTGCCACCCGCTTGAACAAGACCAGGAACTGCATCAAGAGCTTCTGAGCCAATCTGGCGAAACGTGCCATTGGCTATATCTAAGGAAACATCGCGGCTTCCATCAGCTTTATAGCCATAACAATTATCCGTGTTTGCGTTGCAGCCCATATAGGTGTTTTTATAAATTGTTGCCCCTAAATTGGTCAGCACATCAGCGTGG
Source organism: Bartonella refiksaydamii (assembly GCF_902652675.1). Taxonomy (NCBI): domain Bacteria; kingdom Pseudomonadati; phylum Pseudomonadota; class Alphaproteobacteria; order Hyphomicrobiales; family Bartonellaceae; genus Bartonella; species Bartonella refiksaydamii. Next base: position 154,669 of record NZ_LR736291.1, on the reverse strand, counting down.
ATATCCGCATTCCCTCCTGCTTTTATAAGACTATAATGGTTGTCAATGTTATCAGCGTTAATAATGAGATTGCCACGAGATTGTATCATCCCAGAAACAGTAGGCTTATACAAAAACGCCTGCGTGACGGTCTCTTCGGTCATGTGTGACCAGTTTTTGTTTATTGACTCGAACCATCCTCCCTTCCACCTATCACCATTCCACACAAACTCTTCTATGTCTCCTTTTCGAGCATTATGTTTCCAAGTGAATGACTTATAGACTGTTCCATCTTTCAAAGTTGCCGTGCCATAGGTTCCTTCTTTGTTATTCCAAAGTTGTTGCTCAAATATAAAGTGTTTTGGACCTTCCACCCCATGCTTTCTCTTAGAAAGCTTTCCTTTTCCCCAACGATCCCAGCCCATATCATGATATAAAGGCCTACCATCGAGAAAATTATATTTGTCTGGTTGTTCGAATGCGATGACTTCTTCTTCAGTTTTTTCCGTGATGACAGGTGTGCTATCGGCTTCGTTTTTCAGACTGTTGGTTTGGATATTTAAGTTTCCGCCTGCTTGAATAAAGCCTGCTTTGTTAACAAGGGAAAGGCTTTTCCCTGTACCAGCCACATTGGTGAAAGATAAATCACCCTCTGCTAAAATGGCGCCAAAATCATTCAACAAAGCCCCATCAACTTGTAAAGCACCATTGCCCTTCACATAAATTAAACCCGTTTTGCTGTTCTTCGCATCACCCCTCACGCTAAAGGCTAAATCATGCCCTGCTGCCAATTGACCGCTATTTTCAAGCTCCTCTGTTTTGATGACAAAATCTCGTGCCGCTAAAACCGATGTGACCTATGCAAACGCATAAAAGTTTAAGTTCAAGAGAGAGCATGTCTGCTTGCGGCATGGGTATTAGCTTCTTCTCGGTTGCAGACGGCGCAACACCCATAGCACTATATTCATCGCGAAAGATGACATATCCGGCCACAAGGCTTACAATGATGTCAAACACACAAAGTGCTGCAATCAAACCATTATAGCCAGCCCCAGCTGCTACCCCTCGCAGGCTGGTTGCTTCTAAGAGATAACCACTAAGTGCCGCTCCCAAAAAGGCACCAATCTGCACCACTGTTTGCGTAATGCGGGAAGCCTTTTGAGCGCTAATATAACCTTTAAGCGCTAGTTTGGTATTATAAGTCTCGAGCGTACTTAAGATGATCAAAGAGAGATAACCGATAGAGATAGATACAGCAATAAAACCAAAAGGAGAATCAGCGTAATGAAAAAGAGCAATCAATATAAGGAGGCTATAGATGATGATCCGCCTTTTGTATAAATCTACTAACCTCAGCGAAGACTTAATGCGGACAAGCCCGCTTTTTTTCAAAAGATAGGGTGTAAGGGTTCCCAAAGCCATGGACACACCCAAGAAAACCGATGAAGATGTTATGCGATAAACGTTCCAAAGATTACTTAAGAATAGCACCATATCAGAAAGATAAAGCACAACAACAAGCCCATAAAACCGAAAAATCAGCTCTCTGCGCACGCCCCCCTCCACATATTTTAAAACACGCAATATGATGATCAGTATAGATATCGATTAACAACTAGTGCACGTATTGCTGAGTATGTCAAGTTTTTCGATAGAAGAATAATATAAGTCTGACCGTTAACATTTATCGTAGCGATAGCTCATTTTCGAGAGATTGAATAGCGAGGGTGGCTGGTGTTTTTGCTGCGCTTATTGCAAGCCATCTTACCAATAGTTTTTTCGTAAAAGTGATAATTTTGCGCACCATTTCATCTGCTAACAATACCGCAAAAATTTATGATCTAAAATGCGGTTTATAGCGCGCAAATCTACATACCAACATGATCTTTGAATTTCTTCAAAGTCGATCCTGCACGCTTTCCATAACCTTCAAACTTGGTATCAAGCTTATTACCCGTATATGCCCCACACAAAAAGCATACTTTGGAAAATTTTATAGATATAGCCAACAAAACGATAGATTTTGCAAAGGATAATATTTTTTAAAGTTATGAAATCAATAGTTATACGGGTGTAATTAAAAGAAAATTGCCAAAAATATCAGACGCAATATCATCGATATATTATATTGCACAAAATCATTAAAAACACGCTTAATGCTTTTTTGATATATAAAAAAGAAGGCACAAAGTGTGGGATGTTTTTATATACCAATTCTGCATTGAGGCAAAAAAAGAATACAAGGAAATCCTATATCTGAAAACATTCATAAAGATGGTCATACATTCATAAGTATGCACATGATCGACAAACACAATATTGAAGGTAGCACATCCTATATCTATGATAAAAACAGAAAAAATAAAAGAGTTCACTTGCAAGGGAACTTGAGAAGAGAATACCACTAGGTGATATGGAAATATACCATTCAGCTTCTGCAATTTCATCAATAAATGATGAAGACGGTTTAAGGGATTTAATGGTTATCGATTATAGATAAAGGATCCAATGAAAATTGCGATAACCGATAGAAAAACTGAAATGAGTGAATTTGAAAAAAACACTGGCTGTTTTGGGTGCTAAATTTTATTTCTTCAACACTTTAAATGAAGATGACTTTCCTGACAAAATTCTGGAAAGAGGTTGATGTCTTATTAATTTTGCATACAAAAATAACAAAGAAAACAGCCAAGAAATTATCTAAGTGTAAATAGCAGTACGCTTCGGTATCAAGTATGACCAAGCAGATTATGAAGCGCTTAAAAAACACAGCGTTGAATTGACTAATAACCCTTCTTATTGTACAGATGGAGTAACTGACACTGACTTAACCATAATTTTGGAGGGTTGCAGACAAATCTCCAAACGTAATGATTTGGCAAAAAACACCATAAAATATAGCAAGAAAACAATCTTAAAAAACATTCTGTCAAAAGTATAAAACCATTGGATTGAGTAAAATCAGAAAAGCAACACGAGAATGGTTAAAACCTTTTGGATCTAAAGTGATTATTTATGATCTATATATTGGTGAAAATCTTGCCTCATCTTTCAACTTCAAACTTTTCGAAGATATTGATTGCCTTCTAGAAGAATCTGATGTAGCATCACTACACTGCTCTCTTACAAAAAGACAACAGAAATGATTAATTCAGAATTTCTCAAAAGATGAAGAAAAACGCTATTTTAGTGAACACAGCGAGGGGTAAAATTCTGAGTGATTTTGGTTGTTTAGAAAACCATCTAAAGGTGAAGCCTGAGTTCCATATGCTTGTTAATGCTTTACCTATGGAACCACCAAGTAGCGACCCTCTCATTAAAGCTTGGAGAAACAATGCTAAGTGGCTGTCGTTAAGGTTAATAATTCACCCACACAACGCATATTTTTCAGAAAACTCACATATCGATATGAGAAAAGATGTTGTTTTCACAATTATATCTTGCTTATACAAAAGAAAATGAAAGACTTGGTGGTCTCCTATGATTAATAACATTTACTGCGTTGGACGCAATTATGTTGAACATGCTCATGAACTAGGCAATGTTGTTGAAGATAAACCCGTTATATTTAGCAAACCGAACAGTTCACTCATCTTAGGAAATAAAATTTATCTCCCTGATTTTTCTAAAGAAATTCATTTTGAGACTGAAATTGTGCTCAAAATCTCAAAGGACGCTTTCATGGTCACGGAGGCAAAAGCAGAAGGATGCTATGATGCCGTAGCAATAGGTCTTGATCTCACAGCGCGGGATTTGCAAACAAAACTGAAAGAAAAAAAGCTTCCTTGGCTTTTATCGAAAGGATTTAAAGGCGCCGCATACGTCTCTGACTTCATAAACAAGGAAAAAATAAACAACCCAATAACCTTTGCAATGAAGCTGAATGGCGAAACAAGACAAGTTGGCAATACGAAAAATATGATCTTTAGCTTTGAGAAGATAATATCATTTTTAAGTCACTACATTCAGCTAAAATGTGGTGATCTCATATACACAGGTACTCCACAGGGTGTAGGAAAACTTTCTAAGTTTGATAAAATAGAATTATATCTCGAAGATAAATTAATTTCAGAGTTAGAAGTAAAATGAATCATCAAATACTCACCTTTTTTATTGCTTCATTTTTTTAGTCATCTCACCAAATCTGAATATGGCCCTTATCATCGATAAGGCAACGAGACTTGGAAAAGAGAACGCGTTTGCGAACGTTTGGGGATTGTGTACAGCAACATATGTGCATGAGTCACTTTCCATATTAAGTGTATCAGCACTCATTCTCAACAAGACGCTGTTTTTTTAGTAAAACTCATGGGTGGTGGCTATTTATTATATATGGGAGTTAAATAGATTAAATCTGGAATAAACAGCTTAAATTCAAAAAAATATCAAAGAATGAAAAGCATTCTGTAGGTAAACAAAGTTTTTCACCAGCTATATGGACAGTTTTCTGACACAAATATTAAACCCCAAAGTATCAATATTTTATATAGCAGACTTTCCAAAATTCTTGACTTCTGGCAGTAGCATTAAAAATGCTTTTAACTTGTAACAATACATTCCCTCAACATATTTACATGGTTTACTTTAATGACCATTTTTATATCATTTGCTAGCGCCATTTTAAAAAAGCAACGCGTAAAAGGATATATAGCGACAGGGACAGTTTTATCTCTGTTTTCTTTTTTCATTTTCTTTGGATAACTTCATTTATCGATAATAAGTCACACAGCCGATAGACAAATCTCTCTATGATTTTGCTTTCCTATCGCTGTTAATATCGACATCTTTGCTCCCACAAAAGCTCATACTACGACTAATTCTTCCTCGTTTTTTCTGTATAATTGAACTATGAGTTAACTTAACGTACTTTTCTAATTTTAATAAATTAAAATTCAGTATAGTCTATTTGATGATGTTTTGAGCTATCACATTTACCTCACCATCACCCAAAAGCGCTACAAATTGCAGATTATAAGCGCTGGAAAACTCCTAGCAGTCTTTCATCTCATAGCTATCTCTCATACTGATTCAGATAATCAAAGTAATTCAAAACAACATCAAAACAATGAGATTAAATTGACCAATCCACCCCTCTCCGTTGAAAATAATGCTGGAATTTCTATTAAAACTTTCACTGATAGTTACATTAAAGATATGAATTTATCAATCAATACAGTTAATCTCAACAATTTGGAGACCCATACTGACATTTTATGAGCAGCTGATACTTTTTTTGAAAGACAAAAAATTTTAAGGTGATACCCAACGGTACCTTCACGTTAAACGCAAATCATTTCACTTCAGAAAGAAAAAAAATTGCAAAAGATAGAAATGTATACTTTTGATCTGAAAAACAACATGACATGGACCTTGAAGACCAGTCCACAGGAAAAAATAAGAATGGAAAACTGCTTATATCATCCAAAGATCACATTTTGATATTTTTGTGCTTAATCTCGATAATAGCTCTATTATTTTTGAAAGATCGACAAAAGAGCATTACCAAACATTGCATATAGAAAACCTAAAAACACAGCAATCCACAACATAACGAGAAATGTACAGATTCACTTAAATACCTCATGGAGTGATGGCACTGCAATAAATTTGCAAAAAACTGATCAACTTCTCATTCACAGTAATTTTTCAGGCTCCACAGCAGCTTATGTCACAAAATGTGAAGGAAATAATTTAAAGCAAAAACTTATGCTTCTTCAAATGCGCGTAATCTTACACTTAATTCAAATATCTAGAAATGCAAAACAGGACTATTCTAAACCTATAAACCTCTACATCACAAGATATGTTGCACCGGATAAATATCTGCTGCGTGCCTATAACTAAAATCAAACCAAAAGCAAGCCAATATTGAACAAAATCTTTTTGATAAAAAGAAGAAAAAAATTCTAGAATTTCCATTTGCAACCTGAAATTCTTACTTTCAATCTTCGCTATAATGCAACAGCACACACACTGTTGTGTAACAAATGGCTAACTACCTTATCTACCAAACGTGCCTTTAGCCGATATGAGAACATCAATCTCGAAAAAATGAAGAAAAAAACAGATCATTCCTCTACATTTACGGAAATATAGGAACTTTATCTTCTAAGCAGGATCCTCTTAAATATGGTTATGGTGCTGATATCCACTATACTGCTCTACAAGGTAGTATCGCATTAGCTGTGATTAAAGGACAAAACACCACAACTCACTTTGGTTTTTTAGATACCTATTGGCAAGCGTTTTTTACCCCCCGAAGGATACATTTGCATGGTCAACGCAAAACTTTCGCAAGATTTTGCCAAACGGTGTAAATACATGAGAAGACTTCTTATTCACAACTGTAAAATAAAAGATTCTGTAAACTTCTCACTTCCTTTGTAACAAAGAAAGTAACTGCCTTCCACTTATAATACCAATAAAACGATTGTGGAAATCATTTAAAATTTTCTGTCATTGGAGACTTTTTCTTCAGTAAGATGGCAGCTCTATAATTTATTAGACATAACGACTGAGGATAAAAGACTCTCTTTATTATGACATCAAAAACAATTATAGGACATATAAACGGGTAGGATTTTCTATAACCCATGATGTTCCTTAAAACTGTTAAGACAGCTTAACAATGCCTGCCATAATAACACTAAGTCTTCTTATCAACCATTTATCGGCCATCTCAGCGATAACTTAAAACTTTGTAAAATATCTGTTGCGTTGTTGTGGAATAGATATTCTTGTCAGTTAGATATTCTTTATTGGTTATCCACATGAAATCATAAAAAACGTTTTTCCCCCTTTACTCCTCATTTATATCATGCTTCGATACAGAGGATTACTTTTTTCAGTGTAATTTTGAATTTTAAATAATTAAAGGGAACCTCAAAAAATGAATTATAAACAAACTTTAAAAAATAATCCTCAGGAGAAGTTACAACGTGGATTAGATAACCGTCACGTACAACTTATAGCCCTCGGTGGAGCTATCGGAACGGGTCTCTTCATGGGATCAGGAAAAACAATTAGCGTAGCAGGCCCGTCCATCATACTTGTTTATGCTATTATCGGTTGTGCCTTATACTTTGTAATGCGTGCTATGGGAGAATTATTGCTTTCTAATTCACAATATCGGTCTCTTATTGATTTTTCAACCGATATGCTAGGACCAGGAATTGCTTTTTTTGTCGGCTGGAGCTATTGGTTAAGCTGGGTTGTAACTGGAGCCGCGGATATTATTGCAATCATCGCTTATACGCACTTTTGGTGGCCAGAACTCAACCCATGGATTATCGTCTTCTCCTGCATTATCTTCTTTTTAACCCTTAATCTCCTTGCTGTAAAATTTTTCGGTGAACTTGAATTCTGGTTTGGTCTTATCAAAGTCATAGCAATTGTAGCATTAATTATTGTTGGGTTTTATATGATCGCTACTGGCTTCACCTCTCCAAATGGTACTGTTGCCTCTCTCGGTCATGTATGGAATGGTGGAGATATATTTCCTCGGGGAGTTGCAGGTTTTTTTGCCGGATTTCAAATTGCTATTTTTTCTTTTGTTGGTATAGAGATTGCCGGAACAACTGCTGCTGAAGTCAAAGAACCTAAAAAAGTTCTACCAAGAGCAATTAATGCAATACCAGTTCGTATTGTACTGTTTTATATCTTTTCTCTCGCTGTGATTATGTCAGTCACACCTTGGGATCAAGTTATTCCAGAGAAAAGCCCCTTTGTCTCGATGTTTTGGCTTGCTGGCATTCCGATAGCTGCTGGTTTGGTAAATTTTGTTGTTCTCACCTCTGCTGCTTCTTCAGCAAATAGCGGTATTTTTTCTACCAGCCGCATGATATATGGGCTCGCAACACAAAAAGGTGCACCTCGCCTTTTGGGAAAACTTTCTAAACACCATGTTCCAGCCAATGCCCTATTCTTTTCTTGCTTATGTATTTTATTAGGATACACAGTTGCGTCACTATCTCCAAGCATCATAAGTGCTTTTACAATTGTGACAAGCATTTCAGCTATTGCATTTTTATTCGTATGGTCTGTAATCTTGGTTAGCTATATTGTGTATCGTCGTAATCATCCTCAACTGCATACTGAATCTATCTACAAAATGCCAGGAGGTACTGTCATATGCTGGGTTATTTTAGCTTTTTTTGCTTTCATGGTCTATCTGTTAACATTAGAACCTGATACTCTAACAGCTTTAAAATACGGTATAGTATGGTTTATTCTCTTAGGTGTAATGTATTTCCTGTTTATAAGAAAAAAAGCTGCTCAAGATAAAAAATAAAATCTATGCCCGAAGGGCATATCAAAAAGGGTAATCAAAGTTACCCTTTTTTACATACAGCATAAAAGTTATTTGCTTAATATTTCATATGAACCTTAATTACGCTCTTTATCAACCAAAGCATTAGACTTTATCCAAGGCATCATGGAACGGAGCTTTTTGCCAACTTCTTCAATAGGATGGCTATCATTTAAACGACGCATGCTTTTAAAATGAGCAGCACCAGCTTTATATTCTTGAATCCAATTCGATGTAAATTTACCTGTCTGAATATCTTTCAAAATACGCTTCATTTCTGCTCTCGTTTTATCCGTAATCACACGCGGACCAGACATATATTCACCCCATTCAGCTGTATTGGAAATCGAATAATTCATATTTGCAATGCCACCTTCATACATGAGATCAACAATCAGTTTAACCTCATGTAAACACTCAAAATAAGCCATTTCCGGTGCATAACCTGCTTCCGTTAGTGTTTCATACCCTGCTCGGATCAGCTCAACAAGACCACCACAGAGAACGGCTTGTTCACCAAAAAGATCAGTTTCGCACTCTTCTTTAAATGTCGTTTCAATCACTCCGGCACGTCCACCACCAAGACTACACGCGTAAGACAACGCTACATCATGAGCATGCCCTGAAGCATCCTGTGCAACAGCAATTAAGCAAGGAACGCCACAACCACGTTGATATTCATTACGAACTGTATGACCTGGACCTTTAGGAGCAATCATCACGATATCAATTGTTTTTTTAGGTTCAATTAAGCCAAAATGAATACTCAAACCATGCGCAAAGGCAATCACAGCCCCATCACGTAAATTCTCATGAATATGCTCTTTATAAATATCAGCTTGTAACTCATCTGGTGTTGCCATCATAATAAGATCAGCCCATTTTGCTGCTTCAGCAACACTCATAACCTCAAAACCATCCATCGTAGCCTTTTTAGCTGTTGCCGATTCTGAGCGCAAAGCAATCTGTACATTTTGAACACCAGAATCTTTCAGATTTAAAGCATGCGCACGCCCTTGTGAACCATAACCAACAATAGCCACTTTTTTGCCTTTAATTAAATTAACATCCGCATCACGATCATAATAAACACGCATAGAAATACTTCCTCTCTACATTTAAACTGAATTTAAGCTTATTTTGATTGAATGAAAATTACTTTAAGTGTTTCACACACTATAAATAATAAAAACACCGCTTATAATAACACAGTAATTGAACAATCTTTCAAAATTTATATATTTCATAAAAAACTATGCTCCCCCAAAGCTTCCAAAAACATAACAAAACCCCCCACTAGAATTCAGCGACTATTCTACAAAAACTGCATATTATGTAAAATAACACTTCTGAAAAAAAATCCTCTCCTAAGATTCTTCTTCTGCATAATGAACCACTGTATTCTTAAAATAAAGACACACTGTACGGTTTTTAACATGAACTAAATCAAAATGGATAGCAAGAAAAATTGTAAAATAAGGGGGAGCCTTTTTATAGTTGAGCGCAAAAACACAATTTTACCTCTCTTATGATAAAGAATACTCTTCATGCAACTCTCAATTTCGACACCCGCGTTATGTATGAAATCTCATATTTTTGTTAGATAAGAATGCAATCTTATAAAACATCTGTCTTTAGAAAAAGTCCCAAGCAAACGCTGCTTAAAAATTATAAACGCATCATAATTATTCTCATCACTTCTTTGTCACAACAAATCTAAAGTTTTTCCATTCTTCCTGAAAACATTCACTCAAACTTATATAAATCTTGTATTTCTGATAAAATCATCCGCTGTTTTTCTGCTTCTTTAAAGTAAGTTGCACCAAAGCTAACGAGCTCTGTCCATAACTTTTTTTATAGGCTAATATGGAAAAATCATTGCCAATTGTTTTAAATTGAGCACAGCACTCTCGTTTCTACCATAATGCATACCGCAAGCAGTATTTATATCTAAGCCAACATATACAAAATTGTTTTTTTAAGACAAACGAACAGCACTTTATAAAAATTTACCCTCCTATAGAAAAGAAAAAAGGTTACACTAGTAACCGAATGAAACGCTGAACAGTGTCATGCATTCCATACTCTAACGCATCAGCAATAAGGCCATGGCCAATAGACACTTCATCAAGCCAAGGAATACGGTTAACAAGAACAGGAAGATTCATAATTGTTAGATCATGCCCTGCATTAACACCTAATTGCAGCTCTTTAGCTCTTCTTGCTGCTAAAACAAGCTTATTTAACTCCTGATCTTGCATTTCCTTATCCTTAAACGCACCACCGTAAGGCCCAGTATAAAATTCCACACGATCAGCACCAATCACTTCAGCAATATCAAGACCATCTACAGTAGGATCAGCAAATAATGACACACGAATTTTTTTTTCTTTCAAACGCTTAATAATAGGTGCTAAAAATTCTGCATCTTGAAAAAAATTCCAACCATGATCAGAAGTTGACTGAGCTGGATCATCAGGAACAAGAGTAATCTGATCCGCATATTTTTCCGCTACATCCAAAAATCTATCGCTTGGATAACCTTCGATATTGAATTCAGCAGTAGGAAACGTATTGTTTATTAAACAATGTATATCTGGCAAATCAGCAAAACGAATATGCCTTTCATCAGGTCTCGGATGAACCGTTAAACCAGCAGCACCAGCTTTAAGTGCTATATGCCCAATATTCTTGATATTTGGCCACGGTAGATTACGCCGATTGCGTAAAACAGCAATAGCATTAAGATTAACCGAAAGCTTCACTGCCATGCACAGCTCCTATTTTCTGTATATAATTCTAAAATCAGAAAAAGATACATTCACCAGCACAATTTTAAAGAATAAATTTTCCTATCGAACAATTGTTAATCGCTCTGCCGCACGCGTAATTCCCGTATAAAGCCAGCGCGCATACATATCACGAAATGCAAAACTTTCATCAAATAAAACCACGTTATCCCATTGAGATCCTTGCGCTTTATGAACAGTTAATGCATACCCATAATCAAAATCATCATACCTTTTTTTTAATTGCCATGAAATCTCATTATCAGGGTTATCAAATACTGCTTTTAAAAGCTTAATCTTTGCCACCCCACGCTCGCTTTCTTCTGGTTTAACGAGAAGATTAATTCCCAGTTTAACCGTTTCCTTCTGTGAAGTCATCACTTTCCATAAAGAACCATTCAACAAACCTTTAGCAGGATCATTACGCAAACATACAAGTTTATCACCCGCTTGTGGATAATCTGCTGTAAACCCCTTCAGCACACGTAAACGTTTATTATAAAGGTGACGTGTTCGGTTCACCCCTACCAACACTTGATCAGCATCCAAAACCAATTGTTGATCCACCTCTTTACGCGTAACAACGCGAGCTGTACCATAATCACCATAAGCAATATCGCGTCCTTGGCGCACATTCATAGCGAGACGAACGATCGGATTATCACGCGCTTGCCGATGAATTTCTGAAAGAAGAAAATCTGGTGTGCCATTGGAAAAAAAACCTCCTCCTGATATAGGAGGCAACTGACCTGGATCACCAAGAACAAGAATTGGTGTCCGAAAACTCATCAAATCACGCGCTAATTGCTCGTCGACCATCGAACACTCATCAACAATGATAAGTTTAGCTTGCGCAGCAGCACTTTTTCGATTCAATGCAAATGTCGGTGCAATAGACTTTTTTCCTGTTACCTCATCGGAAATTTCTTCTTCTCCACGCGGACAATAAATCAATGAATGAATAGTACAAGCATTACTCGCACCTTTAGAACGCAAAACTTGTGCCGCTTTGCCCGTAAACGCAGCAAATTGGACAGAACCATCAACTGTTTCAGCAAAATGACGAGCAAGTGTCGTCTTCCCTGTCCCCGCATAGCCAAAGAGACGAAAAAGCGGAGAACGCCCCTCTCTCAACCACGTAGCAACAGCCTTCAAGGCATTATCCTGTTCCGGTGAAAACTGCATAGTTTATCAAAATAAGATTCGCATAAAAAGAGCAAGTGTTTTGAAAATAAAAACACTATCAAGAAAAGTTTTTGTCGTTACGAATTTCTGATACACAGCCATCTTACTACTTTCACAGCACAATGATCAATTATTTACCCATCGCTTTTTCAAAATATTGTAACAATCTAAATTTTATCTATACATCGATCTTCTTGGTAACACCTTGATACTTATCAAATATAATTTTTTACAACAGTAACACCAACAATGGAATATGCATATCTTAAATTTAAAATAACACTTGTATACGCTTTTTCTAACCAAAATTTAGAATGAGAGAAAAAGAACATCGCAATTGCAAAACCATCGCTCGAAAAAATGTCCTTAACAGGATAAAAATAATGTAATTTTATGAACACTATTTTACACAACCAATCAGCTTTCTTGCACATAAAAATAAAATACAACCACTATTAAGAAATAATAATTAAATATATCAAAAACCTTTTGGCAGAAATAAAAACAGCTTTCAATAAAACTACTTAATCCTATGATGATACACCTATAAAGTTCCTATTCTCCTCTTACCATAATTTTAATAAATTCACTCTTCATGCTATGAATAAGTTATATCTCAACGAATAAAGAGAGATATCACGCTTATATGAAGCACGCCTTATCTCGCACAAATATGTAGCTTTTTCTGTTTCTACAATAAAATCTGGTTCGTAAGTATGGACTTCTTGGTAATCTATTATAAGAAAACTGGGACATGGTTTCAGTCCAGCGTAGCACTTCAGGTTCGTCCTCTAGAATATAAGAAAAGCACAATTCTTCATCTACTGAGTCAAACTTTTTCTTTTTGTCTCAATGTTTTAAAGTTTATAAAAACTAACTGATTAATGCTATTCTTATTGCTAGAAATAACAATAAAATCAAGGGGTATAATTTGTTAATAGGCTTGGCATTATGACAAAATATCAGCGGTGAGATTACTTTTTGGTTGTTTTAGAAATGAAATAATGCATCAAATATTGATGAATGAAACGGGAGGTTTAAATTGAAAATATTAATTCCAGATGACTATCAAAAAGCCACCCTAACTTTACAGTCTATTACAAAATTAATGAAATCGCATGAAGTGCTGGTTATAAATAATTTAGCTAAAGAATGTGATTTAGAAGATAAGCTCAAAGAGATAGATATTCTTATCTTAATCAGAGAGCGAACTATAGTTGATAGAAATCTTCTCCTGAAACTGCCAAATTTAAAATTAATCTGCCAAACAGGCCCTATAGGTTCACATATTGATATAGAAGCTTGTAGAGACTTAGGAATTGAAATATTAGACGGTGGTGGAGATCCAACTTCTGCTGCTGAATTTGCGTGGCTCTTAATTATGTCTGCGCGTAGAAAACTCTGTGAATCTGTGTCTGACATGAAAAAAGGACGATGGCAAACAACATTTGGCAACCAAATGAAAGGGGCTACTCTTGGAATATTCGGGTTTGGGCGTATTGGTAAAATGGTTGCTCACTATGCTCAAGCTTTTGGCATGTCCATTTTGGTTTATGGGAGCGAGCGTTCAACGAAAGAAGCAAAAAATTTAGGTTATCATTTTACGCATTCAAAAGATGAATTTTTTACACGTCCTGACATTATATCCGTACATTTACGTTTAAGCGATAAAACCAGAGGAATCATTCAATTAGATGATCTATTGAGCATGAAACCTCATGCTATTTTTGTCAACACAGCACGTTCAGCTTTGGTTGAAAAAGGGGCGATAGAAAAAATACTAAGTTTGGAAAATTCAACTTACTTTGCCCTAGATGTTTATGACAACGAGCCAGTATATGAGAGCAAATTATTGCAATCAGACAGAGTTCTTTGCACACCGCATCTGGGCTATGTGACTGGAGAAAGCTTTGAAAATTATATTGAAAAAGCTTGCCAAAATATAGCTTCTTTTATGAAGAGCGCTTAATGCCGGCTAAGCCAATGTTTGTAAAATTTATCTTATATCGCTAGCGTATTAAATTTGCACTACACATAACAGCTTATTTCTTTAAATTAAGCATATTCCTTAGCTTTAATATTAATACCAATCGTATTGACAGATTTTTATGTAATCCGCATAAAATAACTAATTTATTGTTACAATCATTATTAAAAAAAGCTACTTCATTGGAATACACTTTAATTGGAGGGGGCAGAGTGAGCAATAATAAATTTATAGGAAAAAATTATTATAGATGGATTATATTGCTTGTTGCCACTATCGCTCAAGCATCAGCCTGCTTCTTTGTTCAAGGGATTGGTCCTTTAGCTGAATTTTTTAAGAAGGATTTCTCGCTTAGTGACTCTCAGATAGGTTTGCTGTCTTCAGCAGCGCAATTCCTGCCTATTATTGGGTTACTTGTAGCTGGCGAATTACTAGACAAGTTTAACGAGCGCTATATTGTTGGAGTTGGCGCGGTCGGCGTTTCTGTCGCTCTTTTGTTGGGAGCAATCGCAGATAACTATATTTCCCTTTTGATCTGTTTGCTAATTGTAGGGGGATTTTATAGTTCTGCTCAACCCGGTGGCGCTAAATCTGTTTCTTCATGGTTTCCACAATCGCAACGCGGATTTGCAATGGGAATAAGGCAAGCGGGGCTACCATTAGGTGGAGCATTAGCTGGGATAGTTCTTCCTGCTAGTGCGTTTGTCTATGGTATACAAGGTGCGTTTTTGGTCGGTGCCATAGTTTCTTTTTTAGGTGGATGTATATTTATTATTTTTTATCACTCGCCAGCAAAAGTTGTAGCTATCGTTCCAGAAAGCAAGGCAAGAGTTTCGTTCTATGCAAATGTAAGGTCTCGTCTTGCGATGTTGGCTGCGCCGCATATGAAGAATATTATTTTTTCAGGCGTTTCACTTGTGATCGTTCAATATGTTTTAACCATTTTTATAACGATTTATTTTTATAGAATCTATCACCTGTCTTTAGATAAAAGTGCTTATTTGTTTTTTGTTTCACAGGCTTCTGGTGCCTTAGGAAGAATTATTTTAGCAGCGTGGAGTGATCATTGTAGAAAAGGACGATTTTTTCCTGTCTTGTTTTGCATGATTGCAGTCGTTTTTGGATTTTTAATATTAATTTTGGGCATGAGTGGATCCATAATTTATTTAACTATTTTATCTGCTTGGTTAGGTTTTTTTGGATTAGGATGGTATGGCCCTTGGGTTGCTTATATTGTAGACTCTTCGCCGAAAGAAAGCGTTGGCTTTTCTCTGGGGTTAGCAATGTCTGTAAATCAAATCGCAATTATTACCGCTCCACCATTATTTGGATTAATCCAAGATTTTACAGACACTTATTTACTAACATGGCTGATTTTAATTTTAATTATTGTTTTTTCACTTTTCTTAATAAAAAAAGTAGGGAAATATAATTGGGGAGGAAATTATAATGATAAATGAAAATACTTTTGAATTGAACAATGGCGAAAGAGACAAACTTTGGGAGGCTTCAGACCATGTTATTTATGATCCATACAGTGGTATTGAATATTCGGTTGAGCTAAAAAAACAGCATTTTCGCTGCTACCACATAAAATATTGACAATTCTTATAAAGCAAAAGGTGTCTATTGCTCCTAGGCCATATTTAATCTTTGAAAACCTTCCAATTGATAGACAAATTAATACGTTACCTAATCCTTATAATTTAGATGCGTCTTGTAAAAGTGGCTATATTAGCGAAAATTTAATTATGATGTTTTCTTTATTAATCGGAGAGTCTTATTCAATTAAGTTTGAAGGCAAACATATAGTAAATAACCTAGTTCCTTTAGAGGATAATAAAAAAGATTATACAGGATTAGGATCTGACGTTGAGTTAGATTTTCATATAGAAAATGCTGCACTAAAATTTATAACGGGTTTTAATTTATCTCCTAAAAGGATACTTTTATCTGGTATTCGCAATGAAGTTGATGGCCCGTTAACGAGAAGATCTGTTGCACATTTAGCTTTAAAACTTTTAAGTGAGAAAGATTTGAGTAGCTTAAGGGATAATTTATATATAATTAATGTTCCCTATAGATAGAGAAAAAATGGGGTAACCTCTACAAGTAAAGTGCCCCTAGTTCAAGGGGACGGTGAATTCCCAGATATCAGCGCTGTTTTTTATCCGGGCATGTTAGAGCCACAGTAAAAAAAAGCCAAAGAAGCTTTAGATCATTTTTATGAAGCTATTAAGGCTGTATCTTTTGGAATTGATGTACAACCAGGAAGATTATTATACATCGATAACAGAATGGCTCTACACTCTAGAGATAAATTTTTGGGATCATTTGATAGTTATGAAAATCCAATGCGGTGGATTCAAAGAGTATTTGTGTCTGCAGATTTATGGAATCATAGATATGTAGAACAAATAAAAGAAAGAGTATTTGATTTTCAATGTTAATGTCCTGATAATGATATGATGTTGAGTATTATTCTGGTTTATATATATATTGACTACACATCTCATATGTATAGACTTCTCCCGCATAATCAGGTGAGGTTACTACCTAACTATAAGCTATGGTGGCCAATTGATTTTCTATGGCTGCATTTGATCTTTGTTGTTTTTTCCCTTCCTTTCAAGCCGCTAAGGGGATTCTCCTATCAAGCCCTTGAAAGAGCGATTTGGAGTAATTTCATAATGCGAAACCAAAACATAGTGACAAACTATTGTTTTCATAGGCATGACGGTTTGCATGGCTGCCCCCTTCAAGCACGGTGGCTTTTTTCTTGCACGATGGAATCTTTCATATATGAGACAACATAATTAATTTATAACAGATAATTCAATATATTATCTAAAAAATGCAACGAAATAGCTATTAATGTGAACATATGAATTTAAAAAACAAACATCGCGTACAAATAAATTCAAACATAATTGCACACGACTTATAACATTTTTTAGATGAACAAATAATAATACACCCCCTCTCTTTAAACAAAGAATGAAAATCATAAAATTAGCTCTAAGGATAATAGAAACTCTCCACAAAGAAGAGACAGAGATGAAGACTCCAAAGACTTCATCATCACCATCTTTCATTATTTTGTTAACGTACTAATTTCATACAAAAATTTGTCCATCAGTAGAAATAGCATTTGCAACTGCTTCATCATTAGCCTCATCCGGTAACAGCATATCATTATGCGCACACCCTGATGGAATCATAGGAAAACAGTTTTCTAAATTAGCAACACGACA
Source organism: Bartonella refiksaydamii (assembly GCF_902652675.1). Taxonomy (NCBI): domain Bacteria; kingdom Pseudomonadati; phylum Pseudomonadota; class Alphaproteobacteria; order Hyphomicrobiales; family Bartonellaceae; genus Bartonella; species Bartonella refiksaydamii. The sequence goes on along the minus strand of NZ_LR736291.1, from coordinate 137,167 downwards.
ATCGAAGAGAACTGGCTTATCACAATTAATCATTTGCTGAATTTTATCATCAAGTTCATCTGGATGTGAACAACAAAGACCAACCACTCCGTAAGCTTGTGCCAATTTTACAAAGTCAGGCATCGATTCCGTATAAGAATGAGAAAGGCGATTGCCATGCAACAATTGCTGCCACTGTCGGACCATACCCATATACTGATTATTTAAAATAAAAATTTTCACTGGTGTATTATGCTGAATTGCTGTTGAGAGCTCTTGAATATTCATCTGAATTGAAGCATCCCCAGAAATACACAAAACAAGCGCATCAGGATGTGCAATTTGAACACCAATAGCAGCAGGAAGACCATAGCCCATAGTCCCAAGGCCACCAGAAGTCATCCAATGGTTTGGTTCATCAAAACGATAATATTGCGCTGCCCACATCTGATGCTGTCCAACATCAGTCGTGACATAAGCATACACATCTTTGGTAAGTGCATAAAGCCGTTCAAGAGCATATTGTGGCATAATGACATCTTTTTTCTTCATATATGCTAATGAATTACGAGCTTTCCAGCGATTGATTTGCTTCCACCACGCCTTACGACTTTCGCTTTTAAATATTGGCTGCTGGATATGCAAGCGACGATTGATATTTCCTAAAACATCAGCTACATCGCCAATAAGTGGAACTTCTACTTTTACAATCTTATTGATAGAAGAAGGATCTATATCAATATGGATAATACGCGCATGAGGAGCAAACGCATCAAGCCGCCCAGTAATACGATCATCAAACCGTGCACCAATAGCCAACATAACATCACAATCATGCATGGCCATATTAGCCTCATAGGTTCCATGCATTCCAAGCATTCCAAGCCAATTCTTGCCAGAAGCAGGATAAGCACCAAGTCCCATAAGCGTCGAAGTGATCGGGAAGTCTCCTAGTTGAACCAAATCATGCAAAAGCTGTACAGCTTCAGGGCCAGATGAAATGACACCACCACCAGAATAAATAACAGGGCGTTTTGCTTCTGCTAAAAGAGAAACAGCACATTCGATAGTCTTAGTATTCTCTTTAAACTGTGGACGAGAACGCAGAGATGCCGAAACTTGAGGAGCTCTATAAACACCTGAAGCAAATTGCACATCTTTAGGAATATCAATCAAAACCGGCCCTGGACGTCCTGATTGAGCAATAGAAAAAGATTCATGAATGATTGCTGCAAGATCATTCACATTTTCGACCAAACAATTATATTTAGTACAAGACTTTGTAATACCAACCGTGTCAGCTTCTTGAAAACCATTTGTTCCAATCACAGTTGTTGGAACTTGACCAGAAAAACAAACAAGTGGGATAGAATCCATAAGCGCATCTTGTAAAGGTGTCACAGCATTCGTTGCCCCTGGACCAGAAGTCACCAGCATAACGCCTACTTTCCCTGTACTACGTGCATAACCTTCAGCAGCATGACCCGCTGCTTGTTCATGACGCACCAAAATATGACGAACTGCATCTTGTTGATAAATAACATCAAAAATAGGAAGAACAGCTCCACCAGGATAACCAAAGAGATGTTTAACCCCTTGATCAATAAGAGCTTGAACCACCATTTCAGCACCCGACATTATTTGTCCGTCTGCATTCTCTTGCAATCTTGGATAATCTGTCATTTTTCCCACTCACCTACTTGGTAGCATAATAAAAAAGCCCCCGAAGGAGCTCATAAAAAAAGGCTCCGAGAGAGCCCATTACACACAAAACATACATCGCATGCCCCCCCACTTCGCATAAAAAACGTAAGAAGAATATTCCTTTATGGCAGGGTATTTTAATTCTATTGATGTCATTCGTCAATAAAAAATTATATTTCCTAAAAAATCTCTATTCACTACTATCTTTCTGATTTTTTTCAAACTTCTCACCTCTTTTATCAAGAAATAGGCGTCCACTCTTCATCAAATTGATTACGAAACCATGTCATTTGCCTTTTTGCATATCTCCTTGTCTGTGTTTTTACTGCTTCAAGAGCATTCTCAAAACTTCTATATCCATCTAAATAAGCTATAAATTCAGGTATACCAATAGCCTTCATCGCTGGTAACAAAGGGGAAATCATGAGCTTTTTCATAGCAACCACTTCTTCTAAAACACCTTTTTCAAACATAAAGTCCAACCGCTTATGAATACGTTCATAAAGCAATTGACGTGATGGAATGAGAAGAATTTTTTCGGCACAATTTGGCACAATCAAAGGGGGAGTTTTTTGTTTCTGCCACCAGCTTAGCTTCTTATCAGTTGCATCATAAACTTCCAAAGCACGGATGATACGCTGACCATCTTGTGAAGAAATTTTCTCAGCGAGAACAGCATCAACCTGCAACAACTGACGATAAAGGCTTTCAGCTCCTTCTTTATCAAGCCGAAATCGCCATTTCTGTCGCACAACATCTGGAACATGAGGAATTTTTGCAATCCCCTCTAAAAGAGCACGAAAATACAGCCCTGTTCCACCAACAAAAATAAGTGATTTCGACGTAAATGTAGTCAACAATTTCTCAACATCACGCGACCATTGCCCTACTGAATAATTCAGAGTAGGACTCACATAACCATAAAGATAATGTGGAACAATTGCAGTATCAGCCTCCGTTGGCCGTGCCGTTAAAATATTTAAAACATCATAAACCTGCATTGAATCAGTGTTGATGATAAGAGCATTTTTTTCTTGGGCCATCTGTAAGGCAAGCGCTGATTTTCCACTTGCTGTTGGCCCCGCTATCAATGTAATCGTTCTCTGTATCATGAATGGAAATGCCTATATCCATTAATCAACAACTTATTGCAACACACATAATCAACCCCCAAATCCCTTCATTTCATTCACCGTGTCAAAGAGTGAACTCTTCAAACAAAATACAAGCAAAAAAATTCTATAATTAATACAGAGAAAGCGCCTATAATTATTCTACCACTTTTGAAAAAATGAACACAATAATAACTCCTAAAAAAGCCTCAAAGCATTTCCTTTTGCTATCATTATGCAATAATAAAACACAACCACGAAATTTTTTCAGGATGACCATCATAAACAAACATACTTTTTACAATTCTATACAGAAATAAATGATATTTTTTATAATAAATCTCCAGCAAATTACTTTCTTAAAGCACTCATTTCCCTCATATTGTTTCTTTCCCATCAACCACAAAACAAGACGCAACAACTCTCACAAATTATGAGCTCTAATACGAATCTTCCTGTAATAATTGCTATTTAAAGAACCGAAGCAAGTAAACAATCATCTATCGCATACGCTTATAACGATAACAGAGACATAAACGGTTAAACACACATTCAAAAAATAATCTCCAAAGCAACAATCCACCCCCAAATATCAATCTATTGGAATCGTTACGAACCGTAACTCTCCATCTGGCTGAGCAACAATGCATAGAGCATTTTTGCGTCCAGCTTCACGTAATTTGTGAATACGTTTTTTAGCCTCATCAATTGTTGTGACAGAACTTTGATTAATATCAACAATCACTTCACCAATGCGAATACGCTTTTTATCTGCCGCGCTATTTTGTGTAACAGATGTCACCACCAATCCTCGAACCTTATCCGTAATTGAATAACGATGACGCAAATCCGCTGTCAGCTCAGATAATGTCATTCCCATAAATTGTACTGTCATGCTTTTCGATACAGAACTGTTTTTTTCATCATCGGATTCTTCTTCTGTATTTTCATTTGCGTCTGTCTCAATCAAACGACCAAGCTTAACCTGTACAGTTTTCTCCTGCCCGTCCCGAAAAACAGTAACATCTACCACTTTTCCTTCTGGACTTTCCGCCACTAAACGCGGTAAATCACGTGCATGCTTAATTTTCGCATCCCCAAAGGAAAGAATAACATCTCCATCCTGTAACTGGCTATTATCGACATTCGCCTGTTCTATTTTACCAGCAACCAATGCCCCCACAGCGTCGTCTAGTTTCAAACTTTTTGCAATATCTTCTGTCACCGGTTGAATACGAATAGCTAACCAACCACGCCTTATTTCTCCAAAATCACGTAACTGATTAATCACAGAAAGAGCCATATCGGATGGTATTGCAAAACCAATACCAATAGACCCTCCAGAAGGCGAAATAATTGCCGTATTAATCCCAATCACCTCACCATTTCTATCAAACAACGGACCACCAGAACTTCCTCGGTTAATCGCTGCATCTGTCTGAATAAAATTATCATAAGGACCAGCATTAAGATCACGATTACGTGCAGAAATAATACCAACAGTTACACTTCCACCAAAACCATAGGGATTCCCGATAGCCATCACCCAATCACCAATGCGTGCTTTTTCTGAATCACCAAAACGCACAGCCTTTAATTTTTTATTTCCTGCATCCACCTGAAGTAATGCTAAATCAGTTTTGCTATCCTTTCCAAGCAATTTTGCTTTCAGCTTTGTACCATCGGTAAAATTAACTTCAATATCATCAGCATCAACAATAACGTGATAATTTGTAACAATAAGTCCTTTTTGCGCATCAATCACAAAACCAGATCCCAAAGAAGGTACCTTTTGAAACTGACTATCCTTTTGACCATTTTTAGGTGTAAAAAAATCACTAAAATATTCTTGCAATAATGAATCTTTCGGAATAACAGGTACCGAAGTGTACTCATCCTGTTCGGTTCCTTCAACAATTTGTGCTGTGGAAATATTCACAACCGTCTCCAAAAGCTCAGCGGCTAAATCAGGAATCGGAAGATGTGTATTCTTTGTCTCCTCCCCCCAAGAAAAACTGATTGAGGTTAATAAAAATAAAACCACACAAACAACAATTTTCGTAGCAAAAAACTTCAAAAATGTATTTCTACCCATGACATGCCTTTAACAAAATGCTGCAAAAAGCCTCACTAAATTTATTTATGCAAAATCAGTATGGCCCAATACCCTAGCTCTTATCATAAAAGAAAGCGACCACTGACGACACTTCTCATATCAAAGCTCCTTCAACAATCTACTGTGTCATCTACTCTTTCCCAAGATTTGGATCAATTTTACTGAAGCCAGTATCCATTGGTGATGAAAACTTTCTATTTGCTTGCAGAGGATGACGGAAATAGAAAAAGAAATCTTCGTTTGGTGAAATCACCATAGGAACACGCTCCAAATTTTTGTACTGTTCCATCGCTAACCAAAAATCATAAAAAGACGGATTAGCTTCTCTTGCATTCAATAAAAGACGAATGCTTTCAGCCTGACCTTCACCACGAGTAATTTCAGCATCACGCTTTGCAGCTGCTACAATTTCTTCATATTCACGATTAGCTTCCGCCACAATACGATCCCGCTCCTGCTGCCCACGAGCACGAATATTTTCCGCTGCAGCTTCACGTTCAGCTGCCATTTGCCGATAAACATCCTCCGACACCGCATCAGTCAAATCAGTTTTGCGGATACGCACATCAAGAATGGTGATACCCAATGAACCTGCATCTACAGAAAACTGTCGTTGCACTTCAGTCATCATCGCTCCCCGTTCATCTGATAAAGCTGCCTTAAACTCTCGCTTACCATAAACGGCCCGCAAAGCATCTATAAAACGCGGCGCAAGATTTTCACGCGCAGCAATTTGCGGACGCCCTGAAGCAATGCGCTGTAAAAACAACTTAGGATCCGTAATACGATAAATAAAGAACGCATCTACTTCATAATAAGCACCACCACGAACCTGTACAGATTGTGTGGGAACATCATAACGCAATAATCGGTTATCAATAACAATCATCTTATCCACAAAGGGCATTTTCAAATAAATCCCAGGATCAGACTCTACCTTAACAATTTGTCCAAAACGCTTAATTGCCACTTGTTGACGAGGATAAACAATAAAAATAGACATCCACAAGACCATCAAAAGAAGCACTATGGTACTAAACATAAAAACGAAACGAGACTGCTGCATAATTAGCGTCCTTCAGAAATGCGAGAATCTAATAACGATGTAGAATGTGCTGATATTTTTTTCGTATTTTCTAATGAATCGCCACGTAGCAATTCATTCAGAGGTAAATAAGGCACTGCCGGAGAATTTACTTGGTCAAGAACCAACTTATTTGATGAAGAAAGAATACGCCCCATTGTCTCCATATAAAGTCGATAACGCGTAGCCTCTGGTGAGATTGCTGCTGCACGAGCTATAGCCTGAAAACGCTCAGCACGTCCGCGTGCCTCTTCAACCATTTGCGCCTTTTCACCTTTTGCTATTTCCCGTGTACGTGAAGCTTCACCATTTGCTAAACCAATCTTAGTAAAACGCACACGATTGCCTTCTTCAATCATTCGCCCGCGTTCCTGCTCTGCTTGCTGAACAGAATTAAACGCAGCGGCAACCTTCGTAGGAGGAGCAGCTTCACTGATAGAGACACGGCTTATTTCAACACCAAGTTGATATTTATCTACAGTCAACTGAATAACTTTTCTAACATCATTAGCAACTTCTTCTTTCTTGTCACGTAAAACATCGTCAACAGGTCTTGAACCAATAACTTCACGCATTGCACTCTCTGCAACTTGACGAACTGTCCCTTCTTGATCACTCACATTGAATAAAAATTGACTTGGACGTGAAATCCGATAGTAAACAGAGAAGTTGACATTAACAATATTCTGATCACTCGAAAGCATCAAACCTTCACTTTGTTGCGCCTGACCAGACTGACCACCAATCGCGATTGTTTTTTCCGTTAAAGGCACTTTCATATAGGTCTCAATTGGCCAAAAGTGAAAATGCAAACCATCTCCGATGATTCCTTCCTTAGGAACACCAAAACGCAACTCCACAGCTTGTTCATTTTGCTGAACGATATAAAGCGACTGATAGAGCAAAAAAAACACGGCAAGCAGAAGCAACAGAACAAAAATCCCACTTCTACCAACTTGCTTAAACTGATCCTTCCCTTTACGCAAAATATCATCAAGATTGGGACCATTATTACCACTGTTATTATCCCCAGACCCAAAAAGATTCTTAGCTGGCGCTTTCTTATCGCCACCCGATTTATTTTTATCGCCGCTCCATGGGCCGCCACCATTTTGATTTGTCCAGGGCATTATCACCTCTTTAACTGACTACCATTAATTAAATATTAACTATTCACTCGCTCTTATAGGATACCTCTTACCCGATTACAATGTAAAGAACAGGCTTCCTCCACTTAAATTACAAACGATTACTTCCGCTCATAAACCATAAAACGTGATGGATGACTGTCTTTAACTCCTTCTGGAATATATTGTGTTTGTATAATAGTCCACTTTTCTTTATCGAAAACAGGAAAAAAGCTATCACCTTTAATGGAAGCTAAAACTTCTGTAAGAAATATTTTATCAGCAATAGGCAACCCTTGTTGAAAAATTTCACCACCACCAATAATAAAAACTGCATCTGCACTATTTTGAGAAGCCACCCTTTTTGCAACCGAACAAGCCTGAGATAAAGAGTGTGCAATAACAGCGCCTTCAGCTGCGAAAGCACGATTGTGAGTAATGACAATATTTGTGCGCCCAGGTAAAGGACGGCCAAGAGAATCCCAAGTCTTTCGACCCATAATAATGGGTTTACCGAAAGTCAAAGCCTTAAAGCGTTGTAAATCCGTCGACAAATGCCAAGGCAAAGCACCTTTATGACCGATAACACCATTTTCTGCAATAGCTGCAATTAAACAAACTTGAAAAATCATATTGCCACCGGTGCTCTAATATGTGGTTGAGCGTCATAACTAAGCAATTCAAAATCTTCAAATTTAAAAGAAAAAAGATCTGTTACCTCTGAATTTATACGCATAAACGGCAAAGCATTTGGTACACGTGACAACTGATATTGAGCTTGTTCAAAATGATTAGAATAAAGGTGGGCATCACCAAGGGTATGAATAAAATCTCCTACTTTAAGTTTGCTCACTTGCGCAATCATCATCGTTAATAACGCATAGGAAGCAATGTTGAATGGAACACCTAAGAAAATATCCGCTGAACGTTGATAAAGTTGGCAAGATAATTTACCATCAGCAACGTAAAATTGAAAAAGACAATGACAAGGAGGAAGAGCCATTTTCTCTATCAATGCGGGATTCCAAGCAGATACAATTAAGCGACGAGAATCAGGCGTTTCTTTGATCATAGTTAAAAGGTTATTAATTTGATCAATATGTCTTCCATCGGGAGCAGGCCAAGAACGCCACTGATAACCATAAATAGGACCAAGGTTTCCCTTTTCATCAGCCCATTCATCCCAAATTGATACACCATGTTTCTTCAACCATGCAATATTTGTATCACCTTTAAGAAACCACAAAAGCTCATAGATGATCGAACGCAAATGCAGTTTCTTTGTTGTTAACAATGGGAATCCAGCTTGTAAATCAAATCGCATCTGATACCCAAAAATCGATCGCGTCCCAACACCAGTGCGATCTGTACGATCAATGCCCTGATGTAAAACATGTGATAAAAAATCAAGGTAGGTTTTCATATTAAGATTATGGACGATTCTATCGATTATAGAAAATAAAAACTGTAAAATTCGTAAAAATACAATTCAAATCAAATCTCTCTTCTCAAAACGTCTTGCACAAGAATATTACTACTATCTAATTAAATTTTTGACGCAAAAGATAAAATACTGTAGAAAATTTTTAGGGGTCTAAATAAACGTAAACATAATTATAAAGGGATAGACTTATGGTGAATGAAGCAGCTCTAGCACCGCATGATACAAGGAGGCGTATCTTTGCTATCATATCTAGTGCATCAGGTAATTTAGTAGAATGGTACGACTTTTACGTTTATTCCTTTACATCGATTTATTTTGCATCACAATTTTTTCCCTCTGATGGTAATGTTGTTGCACAACTTTTACAAGCTGCTGGTGTTTTTGCCATTGGTTTTCTTATGCGTCCTATTGGAGGATGGCTCTTCGGATTTATTGCTGATCGTTATGGACGCAAACGCTCGATGCTTATTTCTGTTTTTATGATGTGCAGCGGTTCGTTCTTAATAGCAGTACTTCCTACCTATGAAACCATTGGAATGGCAGCAGCAGTTCTTTTACTCTTACTTCGAATGCTTCAAGGACTTTCTGTCGGCGGTGAATATGGCACTACAGCAACTTATATGAGTGAAGTTGCCCTCAAAAATCGCCGTGGGTTCTTTAGCTCTTTTCAATACACTACGCTGATTGGTGGACAACTTTTAGCCAGCCTTGTGATATTCATTCTAGCGCTTTATCTCACAGAAGATCAGTTAAAAGCATGGGGCTGGCGTATTCCTTTTGCAATTGGTGGATTAGGAGCAATTGTTGCGATTTATCTCCGCCGTTCTCTTCATGAAACAACAACCGAAGAAAGTCGTTCTAAAAAGCAGGCTGGTAGTCTTATAGAGCTTTTACGCAATCACGGAAAAGCTTTCTTTTTGGTTATTGGCTTTACAGCTGGAGGATCGCTTACATTTTACACCTATACGACTTATATGCAAAAGTATCTGATCACGACTACCGGATTTGATAAACATACAGCCACAACTATAATGACAGCTGCACTCTTCGTTTTTATGTTACTTCAACCTTTATTTGGCTTTCTAGCTGATAAAATTGGTACAAAAACTTCACTCCTCATGTGGAGTATTTTATCTATTATCTTTACGATTCCTGGGCTTAAAATGATTGCTGACGCTAATGAGACAAGGGTTGCTTTATTAATCATTATCGGAATGCTATGCATTATGAGTTTTTATACGTCCATTTCTGGTATCGTAAAAGCGGAAATGTTTCCTTCTTCAGTACGTGCAATGGGAGTTGGGCTCTCCTATGCTATTGCTAATGCATTATTTGGTGGATCAGCCGAATATGTAGCACTTTGGTTAAAAAATATGGGATATGAATCTGTCTTCTATTTTTATATAACCGGCATGATGATAATTGCATTTATTGCAGTTATCTTGATGCCCGATGCCAGAAAAAAAGGATATCTTCAAGGTGATGGAATCCATTAAAGTTTCCTGTGCTGAATCAAAAGCCCTACTAGGGCTTTTGATTATGATAATCGTATAAATTCAGTATTAACAATCCTTTATACGCTTTTCTTTGATATAAACCATGAGAAGTATATTCTCTCACTATATTATCAGTATGTTATTTTTTCTACCGAATTCGGTACACTTAGATTAAAAAACATTTTATTTGTTTAAAATACCTTCACTTTTTTATCAAAATAAAAGAAAAAAGAGGTTATTATCTAATAATGATGATCCTTTATTGAAAATAATTTCTCTTCATGACAAAAACATACCGACCTTATTTTGAAACTCTCAAAAAACGAAAATTTTCACCGCATTATAATGCAATACCTTAAAATATGGAAAATTTGTCAAAAACACCAAGCACTGCACAACACACTCAATAACACTATTATATGCCTTAATGTTTAGCTAAATTGATAATGAGGAAACAAAAACAACGGTTTTCTTAATCACATAAACTTTTCTTCCTCTAAGAAAATCACAAAACACAGTATAATTAAGAAAAATACAATCTCTTATGAAGATTAGATTTCTTCATCCTACTACAAAAATAAAGAACTCCAAAGACATAAAAATATAATCAAAATAATCTGTTTCAAAAAATTGTTATAATAAATTATCATTATACAATTGAATTTTGATGATACAAATCGTAAACAATTTTAAATAGAGAAAAGAAATATTAAAAGGGAATTACTTAATGAAAAGCAAAACAACTTTAGCACCACATGATACAAGAAAACGTATTTTTGCTATCATATCCAGTGCATCAGGAAATCTCGTAGAATGGTATGATTTTTATGTCTATTCCTTTACGTCTATTTATTTTGCATCACAATTTTTTCCCTCGAATGGCAATACCGTTGCGGAACTTTTAAAAGCCGCAGCTGTCTTTGCTATGGGTTTTCTTATGCGCCCTATTGGAGGATGGGTCTTCGGATTCATTGCTGATCGTTATGGACGAAAACGCTCAATGCTTATATCTATTTTTATGATGTGCGGTGGGTCTTTCCTCATCGCCATACTTCCAACTTACGAAACTTTGGGAACAACAGCGGCCTTTCTTCTACTTTTAGTCCGAATGCTTCAAGGACTTTCAGCCGGCGGTGAATATGGTACAGCAGCAACGTATATGAGCGAAGTTGCCCCTAAGAATCGTCGTGGGCTTTTTGCTTCTTTCCAATATGCCACGCTTATTACAGGTCAACTTCTCGCCAGTTTCATTGTATTTATTCTAGCACTTTACCTCACTGAAGATCAATTAAAAGCATGGGGCTGGCGTATTCCTTTTGTGATTGGTGGCTTCGGAGCAATGATCGCTATTTACCTCCGTCGTTTACTCCATGAAACAACAACAAAAGAAAGCCGCTCTCAACAAAACAGTGGTAGTCTTAAAGAAATTCTACACAATCACAAAAAAGCTTTCTTCTTGGTGATGGGTTTTACAGCTGGAGGATCACTCACATTTTATACCTATACGACTTATATGCAAAAATACCTGATCACAACGACCGGATTTGATAAACACACTGCGACAACAATCATGACTGCTGCACTCTTTGTTTTTGTGTTACTCCAGCCCCTATTTGGTTCTCTAGCGGATAAAATTGGAGCAAGAGCTTCACTTATCATTTGGAGTATCTTATCCATCATCTGTACAATTCCTGCACTTAGAATAATTGGCAGTGCCAATAACGCATGGGTTGCGTTATTCATCATCCTTGGAATGCTCTGTATTATGAGTTTTTATACATCCATCGCTGGTATCATAAAAGCAGAATTATTTCCTGCTTCAATCCGAGCAATAGGTGTTAGCCTCTCTTATGCTATTGCTAATGCATTATTTGGCGGATCCGCTGAAGCTGTAGCACTTCAATTTAAAAAAATCGGGTACGAATCTGTATTCTCTTTTTATATAATCTGCATGATGATCATTGCGTTCATTACAATTCTCCTTATGCCGGATATAGACAAAGGAGGATACCTTAAAGATAATGAGATCCATTAAATTTTCTATATGAAATAAAAAAGCCTAAGAAATTGGGCTTTTTTCCATTGTTGCATAAAAATCCCATTTTTGTATCGTATAAATTTTATGAAGTGTATTTAATTATTTGGCTGCCAAATTAAAAAATCACACGGCTTCTTCTGCAATCACCAGACATCACCTCTGCAATTTTTGAAATTACTGTTTTTGCATTCCACTCATCAATACCGAAGGCATCTTGAACCTATCTTTCAAGGTATTATCTTCCTTTAGATCCGGTTTGATAACTTTTATCCTCATAAACTAAAAAAATACAGCTTTCAAAAGACATAAACAGTTAACCCAATTAAGCTGTCTCAAAGAACTTTTATAAGAAATTATCATTATACAATTGAATTTTGATGATACAAATCGTAAACAACTTTAAATAGAAAAAAATAAACTATAGATCTAGAAGGGGAGCACTTCATGAAAAATGAAACAACTTTAATACAGCATGATACAAGAAAACGTATTTTTGCTATCATATCCAGTGCATCAGGTAATCTTGTAGAGTGGTATGATTTTTACGTCTACTCATTCGCGTCAATTTACTTTGCACCACAATTTTTTCCTTCAGATGGCGATGTTGTTACCCAATTTTTAAAAACTGCAGGAATCTTCTTTATTGGTTTTCTTATGCGCCCAATTGGAAGTTGGCTCTTTGGCTTTATTGCTGATCGTTACGGACGTAAACGCTCAATGCTCATATCTATTTTTATGATGTGTGGTGGCTCTTTTCTCATCGCCATACTTCCAACATATGAAACTTTAGGGAGAACTGCGGCAATTCTCCTGCTTTTACTTCGAATGATACAGGGACTTTCAGCCGGAGGTGAATATGGTACAGCAGCAACTTATATAAGCGAAATTTCCCTTAAAAATCATCGCGGTCTCTTTGCTTCTTTCCAATCTACAACGCTTATTACTGGTCAACTTTTAGGCAGTTTTACTATATTTATTTTGGCACTTTATCTAACGGAAGATCAATTAAGAACATGGGGCTGGCGTATTCCTTTTGCGATTGGTGGATTAGCAGCAATAATTACACTTTATCTACGTCGTTCGCTTCATGAAACAACCACTAAAGAAAGCCGTTCTAGAAAACAAACTGGGAGTCTTAAAGAGCTTTTAAGCAAACACACAAAAGCCTTTTTTGTAATTGTTCTCTTCGCCTCTGGAGGCTCTCTCACATTTTATACCTGTACGACTTATATGCAGAAATATCTAATCACGACTACCGGCTTTGATAAACATACCGCTACAACTGTGATGACTGCCGCACTCTTTATTTTCATATTACTTCAACCCGTATTTGGTATACTAGCTGATAAAATTGGAACAAAAAATTTACTTATTATTTGGAGTGTACTCTCTACTCTCTTTACGATTCCTGGACTTATCATAATCGGTCATACGGATAATAAATGGATTGCGCTATTAGCCATTATTGGAATACTCTGTATCATGAGCATGTATACATCCATCTCTGGTGTCGTAAAATCAGCGATGTTCCCCTCTTCAGTGCGAGCACTAGGAGTTGGTCTCTCTCATGCTATTGGTAATGCATTACTTGGTGGTTCTGCTGAATACGTAGCACTTGGATTAAAAAATATGGGATATGAATCACTCTTTTATTTTTACGTAACCGGCGTGATGATCATTGCATTCATTGCCACCCTCTTTATACCGGATATGAGTAAGGGGGGATATCTTCAAGAGGATGATCCCCATCAAAACTTCTCACATTAAGAGAAAACGAAAAAGCCCAAGTAATTGGGCTTTTTTGTAATAATTGCATAAAAATTTAATTTTTATACTTAAATTTTATGAAGTGCATTTAATTGTTTAGCGACCAAATAATAAAAAGTCATACGACTTTTCCTACGCTCTCCAGACATCATATCTGCAATTTTCGAAACAGCTGTTTTAGAGCTCTGCACATCGGCACCTAATACATCTTGAACCCATTTTTCAACGCGTTCCAACTCTTTTGGATCTGATGTAGCAACCAACGATGCATCCTGCTTTTGCATCACCAAAGCCAAACGCTGTCTTAGCCGTTCTATGGCAGCCCCATCAGGATTTGGATCATATAATTTAATATCTGCTAGATCATTTGTCATTCTGCAACATCTCCTCTCCAAAAATTAGCGGCTGTATTGTTACAACCACATCTAGATATAGCTTATAAATAATTAGAGGATTTAAAATATTAACAACCCCCCCTTTCCGAAAGGCTGTTCTTCATCTATATTTAAGGAGCTGGCTTGCCGGCTATGGTAATAAATGGACGGTGAAATAAACCTATTGGACCCGGGGGCGGTACCCGGCGCCTCCACCAAAGTATAATCTCTATTGGTTATATTTTGGTGGGGGCGAAATAGGATCGACAAAGGCGTAAAGATCGCTCTTTTACTCGGCATAGTACCACCGTTATCGGACTAAATGAGTAGTTGCAAATGACAACTATGCGGAAGCACGTCTCGCCGCTTAAGGTGGTGTGAATGCTTCAAATTAAGCCTTAAACCGTCGCAGGTTTAAGCGGGGTTCGAAGGCACCTGGCAACAGAAGCCTTCACTTTTGTTAATATTATTGATTGATCTATTAGATATTATTTTTCATAAAATTTCACATTATTTTCGGTTAATTTAGATGCATCGTAGACAAAATATTGCTATCTTTAGAATACATTCTATTGCACAATATTGTCTATTGAACAATATTGTGCACGCTCGTCTTCTGCGTGAAATAAAGGAATATTCGATGATTCAAGATCAAATCCGTTACGATATTCTCGTTCAGGATGCGCTTCGTGGGGTTATCCGTAAAGTTTTATCGGAAGTTTCTAAAGCAGGTCTTCCGGGAAACCATCATTTTTTTATTACCTTTTTTACAAATGTTCCAGGTGTGAAAATTTCTTCTCGGCTTAAAAATCGTTATCCGGAGCAAATGACAATCGTATTACAACATCAGTTTAGAGATTTAAGCGTTTCAGAAACTGCCTTTGAAGTAACGCTCTCTTTTAGAGAAATTACCGAAAAATTAGTGATTCCTTTTACTTCTATCCAAGTATTTTATGACCCTGTAGCGTCATTTGAAGCAGCATTTGACCTACCCTCAAATCTTAACCTTAGAGAGAGTAAAAACTCAGAAAATACACCATCCACACCTATCGTTCTATCAGATAAACAAAAAAAAGAAAATACGCTCACAAAAGAACAAAATCTCATTACAAATCAGGAAACCTCAAAAAATGAGGCCAAACAAAGTGCTGATGTTGTCTCATTAGATTCTTTTAGAAAAAAATAAATATTTCATGACTGAACCGATTAACCTTCGCCAATTTCGAAAACGAAAAAAACGTGCAGAAAAAGCTGTCCATGCAGAAGAAAATCGCTATCGTTTTGGACGAACAAAAGCTGATAAACTTTTAGAGAAAAAAGAAACTTTAAAAGCGCAAAAAATTCTCGATCAAAATCGTTTATGGTGCGACGAATAAGAGTGAAAAAATGCACGAAAATAATCTTATTGATTGGAAAAAAGCGGTCCCCAAAAAAATATCTGTACGCATTGGTGGACACACAACAAGCGTATCTTTAGAGCAACCATTTCTAGACATTCTCAAAGCTATAGCACGCAAAAAAGGACAATCTTTAGCCTTTATTATCACCGATTTTGACAGCAAAAGACCACAAAAAGTGAGTCTTTCGGCTTCATTACGCGTTTATGCACTTCAAAACGTTCTTACTCAACGCCTTTAATGCTCGTTTTATTTGGTTTACAATCTTTGTCTTCTTATTCAACGGAAGCTGTTGCGACTTTTTAAAGAAAATATTTTTAGGTCTAGCACTCAGATGAAAAAAATACTACACAAGAAGGTATAATGAATAATTTTTTCGATAACATGCCATTTTTCGAAGATGAATCTCCGCTCCAAAAGTATGAAAATAACCCTAGGTTAGTTGCTCATACTTCACAATATGATGCCGATTATTTAAAACAACTTAATTCCGAACAACAACAAGCTGTGATGAATACTCAAGGGCCTCTTTTAGTCCTTGCGGGTGCTGGTACGGGAAAAACACGTGTTTTGACTACGCGCATTTCTCACATTTTACGCTCTGGGCTTGCCTCTCCTCAGCAAATACTTGCTGTAACTTTTACCAACAAAGCAGCACGCGAAATGAAAATGCGTATTGGTGCACTTATTGGTGAAATTGTTGAAGGTATGCCTTGGCTTGGAACTTTTCATTCCACCGGCACAAAAATCCTGCGTCGCCATGCAGAACTTGTTGGTTTAAAAAGCAACTTTACAATTCTTGATAGCGATGATGTCCTTCGACTTTTAAAACAGCTTATTCAAGCAGAAGGATTGGATGATAAACGTTGGCCCGCACGAAATCTCGCTATAATGATTGATTCTTGGAAAAATCAAGGGATTTCACCAGAACACATTTCAGAAAGTGATGCCCATTCCTTTGGCAACGGCATGGGACGCAAACTCTATTACAGCTATCAGGATAGACTAAAAAGTCTTAATGCCTGCGATTTCGGCGATCTCCTGCTTCATTCTATCTCTATCTTTCAACATAATCCAGATATTCTTCACGAATATCATTTCAAATTTCGCTATATTCTTGTGGATGAATATCAAGATACGAATACAGCACAATATCTTTGGCTTCGCCTTTTGGCACAACAACCTAAAGAACACCATGTCAACCTCTGTTGTGTTGGTGATGATGACCAATCTATTTATGGGTGGCGTGGCGCTAAAGTTGATAATATATTGCGTTTTGAAAAAGATTTTTCTCCTGCAAAAATTATTCGTTTAGAACGCAATTATCGCTCAACATCACACATTCTCAAAGCTGCTTCTCATCTCATTTCTCATAACCAAGAAAGACTTGGAAAAACACTTTTTTCTGATCAAATAAATACAGAAGAAGAAGAAAAAGTAAAAATTCATGCAGCATGGGATTCTGGGGAGGAAGCGCGGGCAATTGGAGAAGAAATTGAACGTGTACAACAAGCCGGACATTCATTAAATCATATAGCAATATTGGTGCGCGCATCATTCCAGATGCGTGAATTTGAAGACCGCTTTGTCACACTTGGTCTTAACTACCGCGTCATTGGTGGCCCACGCTTTTATGAACGAATGGAAATACGTGATGCCATGGCTTATTTGCGCGTTGTTGTTCAACCAGCAGATGATTTAGCTTTTGAACGCATTATCAACACGCCTAAACGGGGCTTAGGGGATGCAACCCTACGCACTCTTCATGAAAGTGCACGTGCACGCTCTATTCCTCTCTTTGCTGCTGCAGCAACAATTATTGAAACGGATGAGCTAAAACCAAAAGCACGCAGTTCATTGCGAAGCATTATTGAAAACTTTCGCCGTTGGCAAAATATGCTACAATACACCCCTCATAGAGAACTTGCCGAAACAATCCTTGATGACTCAGGATACACAGCTATGTGGTTAGAAGATCGCTCACCAGAAGCACCAATACGGTTAGAAAATCTCAAAGAAATGATCCGCTCTATGGAACAATTTGAAAGCCTTCATAGCTTTTTAGAACATGTTGCACTGGTAATGGACGCTGATAACAATGAAAATACCGATGCGGTCAACATCATGACTCTTCATTCAGCCAAAGGACTTGAATTTGAAACAGTTTTTCTTCCCGGCTGGGAAGAAGGGCTTTTCCCCCATCAGCGCTCATTGGATGAAGGAGGCCGTTCGGGTTTAGAAGAAGAAAGGCGCCTAGCTTACGTAGGGCTAACAAGAGCAAAAAAACATTTGCATATATGGTTTGTATCCAATCGAAGAATTCATGGATTTTGGCAACCAGCACTTCCATCCCGTTTTTTAGGGGAATTACCAGCAGAACATATAGAATTAATAGGAATAGAAACATCTTATGGTGGTTATGGGAAATCGCACTCTAAACAGCAAAATCCCTTTTATAATAATTATTCCAAATCAAGATGGAAACGTGCACAAAAAAACATTGCCCAATCAATCTCTGAACCTGCTTCAGACTTCTCAATCAATGATCGGATTTTTCATATAAAATTTGGTTATGGTCATATTACAGCAATAGACAACCATAAGCTAACTATTATATTTGAAAAAGCGGGAGAAAAGCGTGTACTCGATAATTTTGTAAGCAAAGCCTAATAAAATTATCTTTCTTAACAAAAAACATTTTCTCATTTTATCTTAATTATTTCCATTTGTGAATAAAAGCCTCGATTGGAAGATTTTGCATATCAGACAATGCACTGTAAATTTTATCAAGCGGCCAATTCCACCAAGCCATCTCCAAAAGCATATGAATCACATAATCAGAAAAACGCATCCGCAACAGCTTTGCAGGAATACCAGCAACAATCATATAAGGTAAAACATCTTTTGTTATAACAGCGTTAGCACCAATGATAGCACCATGTCCAATTGTTACCCCAGGCATAATAACCGCACCACGTCCAATCCATACATCATGTCCAACAATAACACGTTTTACACGACGCCTTTCACGAAAGGAACTCTCCAACGGCATATAACGAAAATATTCGTTAGGACGATATGTTATTTTATGTGTGGAAAGGCGTTCCATAGGATGCTCTAGCGCATTCACACATACATGAGATGCAATAGAACAAAACCGCCCAATATCGCTATAAATAGCTTCACTATTACGCTCAAAATAAGAAAAATCTTCAACCATTACATCACGCAAAATCACCCGCTCATTGATTTCCACATAGCGTCCCAATTTACATCCATGCAGCCGTGCTGTCGTATGAATACGAGGCTCACTCTCACGGAATCGAAGATCTCTCTCAATATTCATTCATCTTCTACCAATTATTTTTCTATAAATAACATGAAAGAACATACCGACTAGCGAAACAAAATCAACCATGAAACAGAGATTGCAAAGTTAACTAGCCAATGTTACAATTTTTTGATCTATCTAAGAAAGTCAAACTATGAAAAATGTAATACGTATCTTGGGGCTAACAGCCATATTTCTTATAGGCATTTTTATTTATGATACGTTGAGAAATAAACCTCTAGGCGATAATTTTATACTCACTGATTCCAACGGAAAGACTATCACCGAAATTGATATTCGAAGCAAGCCTTCGATAATTTTCTTTGGCTTTACCATGTGCCCTGAGAGCTGCCCTACTACGCTAATCAATCTTGATCGATGGCTGACAGCTCTTGGACCAAGAGCTGATAAATTAGGAGTATGGTTTGTCACTGTTGACCCTGAACGTGACACACCAGAAGTACTTCATGATTATCTCAGTAATTTTAACAATAAAATTACTGGTATCAGTGGAGATCCTGAAAAAGTTCATAAAATGATAGATTCTTTTAACATCGTTGCTGAAAAAGTACCAGGAACAGATGGTAACTATACATACAACCACACAGCAGCAATCTTTTTACTAAAAAAAGGCGGAAAACTAGCCGGTGTTATTCCCTATGAAATTGAAGAAGGCGGAAACGAATTAAAAGATGCTATCGCCATTGAACGGCTTAAAAAACTCGTCTCGAATTAAATAAAAAGTTTGTTAAAAGAAAGAACAAAATGTCGCAACAAATTCGTCTGTATTGTACTATTTTTAAAGAGGAAGCAGAACAGTTTTATACTCTTATGGAAACAGCCTTTGATGAAGAAGGATATCCTCTTGCTCTTGCAGAAGTAGATGAAAAAAATGCCGTGTATGAGCTGTCACTTTATGTAAATAAAGAAAACCAAGAAAATGCCTCAAAACGTTTTTCAAATATCCTTTCTATAGATCCCAATAAAATTAACCACGAAATTTTACCTGATATTGATTGGGTTCAACAAAGCCTTCAAGGACTGACACCTGTGCGTGCTGGTCCTTTTTTCTTACATGGAAGCCATAGCCGAAGCGACATTCCACCAAATGTTTTGCCTATTGAAATTGAAGCTAATCAAGCTTTTGGCACCGGACATCACGGAACAACAGCTGGTTGTTTGGAAATGATTGCCAAAGTAATGCAAAATGAAAATCCACAAAATGTTCTTGATCTTGGTACCGGTAGCGGTGTACTAGCCATTAGCATCGCAACGCTCAAGCCTATTTCTATACTTGCGTCTGATATTGATCCCATTGCTGTTCAAGTTGCACAACATAATATCGAACTCAATGATGTAAAAGAATATATTACAGCTGTTACAGCAACAGGTTTTGCCCATGATCAAATTGCATCACGTGCACCATTTGATCTGATCGTTGCCAATATCCTTGCCAATCCACTCATTGAACTTGCACCAGAAATGGTACAAGCACTTCAAAAAGGTGGATCACTTATACTCTCTGGAATTTTTGAAGAACAACGCACCTCTGTATTGGAAGCTTATGTTAAACAAGGCTTACAACACATTGAAACATACCACCGTCAAGAATGGGTTACGATACATCTAAAATAAAAGAAAAGGACGTTGCTATGTATCAATCTTTTGAGGCGACAACAAATCCTACTCATGCTCTCGAACGTATTACCTTTCTTCGTAAAGAACTCGATCGCCTTGGACTAGATGGCTTTCTTGTCCCACGTGCAGATGAACATCAAGGAGAATATGTCCCCCCACATGCTCAACGTCTTAGCTGGCTTACTGGCTTTACTGGATCATCAGGTATTGCACTCATTTTAAAAAACAAAGCCATCATATTCACAGATGGGCGCTATAAACTCCAAGTTCGCCAACAAACTGATCCTAATATTTTTGAATATGAAGACCTCATAACTTACCCACCTTCACAATGGCTTGAAAAAAATGGGCGAAAGCTTTCTATTGGCTTTGATCCATGGCTCCACACCATTGCCGCTATAGATACATTGAAAAATGCATTAGAAATGAAAGCAAGTGGGAAACTTATAACAGTTCAACAAAATCCCATTGATCTTATCTGGCATGACCAACCACCATTACCACAATCTGCCTTATCGATTCATCCTCTCAAATATGCAGGATGTAATACCGATGAGAAGCTGTCCTTGATTCACAAAAATATCGAGCAAACCAATGCAGATGCTTTTATTTTCACAGACCCCTCTTCTATTGCATGGATATTCAATATACGTGGCAATGATGTTTCCAACACACCTTTTGCCCTTTGTTTTGCTCTTATTCCCATCAAAGAAGCACCCACCTTATTCATTAACGGCGCAAAACTGGGTATAGAACAGAAACAATATCTGGAACGTTATGCAAAATTATACGAACCAGAACAGCTTATTCCAAAAATCAAAGATTATGTTCAAAAGAGAGCAATTTTTGCCTTAGATCCACAACTAACGTGCGAAAAATTACGCACCACTATTGAAGAACAAGACGGCTCTTTTATTACACTTGCTGATCCCGCTGCTCTACCACGTGCCATTAAAAATAGCACAGAACTAAACGGGGCACGCAAAGCACACCTGCGCGATGGTATAGCCCTTACGCGTTTTTTTTCTTGGTTAGATAAACAAACACTAGGGTCCATAAATGAAATTTCTGCTGCTCAAAAATTAGAAGAATTTCGCATAACAACAGCAAAAGAAATGGGAGAAAAGCTTGAAGATCTCTCTTTTGATACAATTTCAGCAGCAGGAGCAAATGGTGCCATTGTTCATTATCGTGTAACGACTAAAACAAATAAACAACTCAATGCTGGTGAACTTTATCTTGTAGATTCAGGTGGACAATATCGTGATGGCACAACAGATGTCACACGCACAGTAGCAATTGGGAATATTGGAGAAGAAGAAAAACGCTGTTTCACTCTTGTCCTCAAAGGCATGATTGCTCTTTCAACCGCACGATTTCCAAAAGGTACACGCGGACAAGACATTGATTCTCTAGCACGTATTGCCTTATGGAAAGCAGGTTTTGATTATGCCCATGGCACTGGTCATGGAGTTGGATCTTTTCTCTCTGTTCATGAAGGACCACAAAATTTTTCGCGCAATGGGTACCAAGAATTGATTCCTGGAATGATTATTTCTAATGAACCTGGATATTACCGCGAAGGTGCTTTTGGGATTCGTATTGAAAATTTGATGATTGTAAAACCAGCACAAAAAATGAACGGTGGAGATACAGAAATGCTCTCGTTTGAAACACTCACACATTGTCCCATTGATCGACGCTTAATTCTCCCAGAGCTTTTGACACTAGAGGAGCAACAATGGCTCAACGACTACCACGCACATGTTTATCAGATTAATGCACCTTACTTAAATGAAGAAGATAAAGAATGGGCAAAAGAAGCAACCATGCCTCTTTAAATAAAATAGCACAAACATCTTCTAATTATTCTTACAGGACACCGCATTTTTTCTTTTTAAGAGAAAGTATGTTTGCATGAGTAAATACAAAAAATGTTTCTATTATATCGCTGTTCTGAAAGATAACATTTTACAGCACGAAAGGTAATTATTAGAGTTACATATTAGCTTTTAATGTCAATAAATCACACCTGATCAAAAATGACAAATACTAGAAAATTCACCATGCTTGAAGAAGATCCACCCTAAACATACTGCCTATCAATCAACCGCAGCCAAGTCTCTTCATCTATAACCTCAACACCTAATTCTTGCGCTTTAGCTAACTTCGATCCTGCCCCAACTCCTGCAACAAGAAGATCCGTTTTTTTAGAAAGAGAACTGGAGGTTTTTGCACCTAATCGTTCTGCCAATGCTTTTGCTTCATCGCGTGACATTCGTGCCAAAGTTCCTGTAAAAACAATTATCTTTCCTGCTATTGGTGAAGAATCTGTCATCACAAGTTCTTCATCAAGAGGCGTTACTTCATTCAACAAGACAGACAAAACCTCGCGGTTATGCGCTTCTTGATAAAAATCAATAATTGCGCTCCCTACCTGTATCCCGATTCCCTCGATACTTGTAAGCTCTATCCAAGCCTCATTGCCTTGTTCATTTCCCTTATCACATGGCATAATCGCGGCCATCGCAGTAGTCTCGAAAGCAACATAATTTTGATAGGCGCGCGCAAGACGTCGTGCATTAACCTCACCAACGTAGCGAATTCCTAACGAAAACAAAAAACGGCTTAAAGGAATTTTTCGGCGTGCATCAATGGCATCATAAAGTTTACGAACTGAAACAATACCAAAACCTTCCACATTTTCTAAACGCGTCAAAGATTTTTCTTGGCGCCGTTGTAAAGTAAAAATATCGGCTGGTGTATGAATACAAAGTGTCTCATCTTGAACACGGAAAAAAAATTCCACTTGTTTTTTCCCAAGCCCCTCAATATCGAAGGCATTACGCGAAACAAAATGACGAATACGCTCAATCGCTTGTGCTGGACAAATAAGCCCCCCTGTACATCGACGTATAGCTTCACCTACTTCACGAACGGCATGACTCCCACAAGCAGGACATAAGTGAGGAAAAACAAAAGCAGAAGCATTTTTTGGGCGCTTTGTAGCAACAATATCAACAATTTGAGGGATCACATCACCAGCACGTTGTACAATCACTGTATCACCTACACGAATATCACGCCCTTCACGAATTGGCTCTCCTTTATGACCAATTCCCTTAATATAATCCTCATTATGCAAACTTGCATTAGTAATCACCACACCGCCAACGGTAATAGGTGCAAGACGAGCAACAGGAGTTAATGCTCCAGTTCGACCTACTTGAATATCAATGCCTTCTAAAAGCGCCATAGCTTTTTCTGCTGGAAATTTATGCGCAATTGCCCAACGTGGCGAACGAGAGACAAACCCCAAACGCACCTGTAGCATCAAATCATTAACCTTATAAACAATCCCATCAATATCATAATTTAAGGAATGACGAAGCTCTTCGATATCATGATAATATGAAACAATCTCCTTTAATGTATTAAAAACTTCTGTTAATGGATTGATAATAAAACCATATTCTTTTAGCTTTTTCATCATCCCTATTTGGCTTTCTGCCGGCATTTCACTTACTTCACCCCAAGCATAAGCAAAAAATTTAAGCTTTCTACTTGCGGTTATCCGTGAATCAAGCTGCCGTAGCGAACCAGCTGCAGCATTCCTAGGATTAGCAAAAGCTAATTTTCCCTCTTCCTGTTGATTCATATTAAGCTCTTGAAAATCTTTCCGTCCCATATAAACTTCACCACGAACCTCAAGAATATCGGGAAAATTACCTTGCAATACTTTTGGAATATCAGAAATTGTCCATGCATTCGCAGTAACATTTTCACCTACATATCCATCACCACGCGTTGCGGCCCGCACAAGCCTTCCTTTCTCATAACTCAAAGATAAAGATAAACCATCAATCTTCGGCTCAGCTGTTATTTCCAAAACTTGTGTTTCTGGAAGTCGTAAAAAGCGACGAACGCGCTCAATAAATTCACCGACATCTTCAAAACTAAATGCATTATCAAGAGAAAGCATCGCCTGTGCATGAACAGATTTTTCAAACTTTTCAGAAATCGGTGCACCAACTCTATGTGAAGGAGAATCTTCACGAATGAGCTCTGGAAAGAGAGCTTCAATTTCTGCATTACGTCGACGAAGAGCATCATATTCTGCATCGGAAATTTCGGGCTGATCATTAGTATTATAAAGCAGATCATGACGCGCAATCTCTTTTGCCAACCACTCCAATTCACTTTCTGCTTCAAGAGCAGTTAAGTTTTTAATTACACCCTTGTTCATAAAATCTGTTCCAAATGATAAGCCATGATCATAAAAATTTTAGCGCCTTATTACGAATAGAATTCAAATGAACACATACTCACCAATAATATAATTGATAAGCCATTAAAATATTGCGTATCAATTATATCTACGCAAGAAGCTTTTGAGCAGCTGCACGCGCCTCTTTCGTAATCTGTTCTCCCGCCAACATGCGAGCAATTTCTTCTGCACGCTCATGCTCCTCCATTTTATGAATAGCTGTAACAAAGCAGCCTTTATCATCACTTTCTATCTTTGAAATAAGAAAATGACTATGTGCTTTAGATGCTACCTGTGGCGCATGCGTAATAGCAAAAACTTGAACACTTTCTGATAAACGCTGCAACCGTTGCCCAATGGCAGCAGCAACAGCTCCACCAACTCCCGTATCAATCTCATCAAAGATCAATGTGGGAGCTGAACAACGATCAGACAAAACAACTTTTAATGCCAATAAAAAACGAGACAATTCACCGCCAGAAGCCACACTAAGCATTGGTCCTGCTCGTGTTCTAGGATTTGTTCGAACCCAATACTCAATACGATCTATCCCCTCTGCAGTACGCTTTTCGGCATCACTCTGCATTTCAACGATAAATTCTGCTTTTTCCAATTTCAATGCTGGTAACTCAGCCATAACGCTTTCAGACAAATGATTTGCTACTTCTCGACGCTTTATTGACAGCGCTTGCGCCAATGTATCATAATCTTTCTGTGCTTGCCCTGTCTCACCTTCTAAACGCGCTAATGTGATCTGAGCTTCCTCAAAACCAGCGAGCTCATTATTCATTTTATCACGCAACTGAACCAATTCATCCGCAGAAACGTGATATTTACGAGCAAATCCCCGAAGAGCAAAAAGGCGCTCTTCTATCCGTTCCAATTCACTAGGTTCAAAATCCAATGCCCTCACTGCTGTTTCAATGCCCTCTTGCGCTGTTGCAAGTGCATGCAATGCCTCATCAATGGATTTCACCACAGGTGCAATCAGCGCATGCGCCTCAGAAATTTTCCGCTCTAAACGCCTCACCAAATTGGAAAGAACTGGAATTGGCGATTTTGTCCCTCCTAAAAGATCATCTGCTTCCTTAATATCCGCTGCTATTTTTTCTAATTTCATCATATCTGCACGACGAAGAGAAAGAGCTTCCTCTTCACCAACCTGAAAATCAAGCTTTTCAAGCTCTTCCACACACGCACGAAGATAATCAGCCTCACGCACAGCATTTTCTACTTTCATACGCTGTTGTTGCAAACGCTCCTCAAAATCACGCCAAATCCGATAGGAGCGACGCAAATTTTCTACTTCATTTTCAAGCCCACCAAAAGCGTCTAATAACTGGCGATGTGTGGCAACATCAATAAGTGCTCGATCATCATGTTGTCCATGGATTTCAACTAACTGACGGCCAACATTACGCATCAATGCAACACTCGCCACTTGATCATTGATAAAAACACGACTACGACCGTCGCTTGATTGCACACGCCGCAAAATGATATCGCCTTCATCATCAAAACCATTCTCACGGATAAGTTGACGCGCAGGATGTGAAACAGGTACATCAAAAATAGCCGTCACCTGCCCTTGAGCAGCACCATGACGCACAAGCGAAGCATCACCTCGCCCCCCGAGAGCTAGTGACAAAGCATCAAGGAGAATAGACTTCCCAGCGCCCGTTTCACCAGTTAAAACAGATAACCCCGCTGTAAAATGAATATCGAGCGTTTCGATCAAAACAATATTATGAATCGAAAGCTGTACCAGCATATAAAATCAACGTGCCTTATTCTTATCACCACTCAAAGCATGTGAGATCCAAGAAGATTTATGCTCCTGTGGCGATATGCTATTTTTTTGCAATAAATTATAAGAAAATTTATACCACTCACTTTTTGGATAATTACGTCCTAAAATAGCTGCTGCTGTTTGCGCTTCCGCAGTTAAACCGAGAGCAAGATTAACTTCCGCTAAACGAAAAAGCGCTTCTTCAATTTGATTTGTATCAGAATATTCTTCAACTACCGTACGAAATCGTCTACTCGCAGCAAGATAGCGCCGACCTTCTTCATAGTAACGGCCAATCTGCATCTCTTTACCAGCCAGCTGCTCCCGTCCAAAACGTATTTTAGCTTTAGCATCTTTGACATACTCAGAATTAGGATAACGCTCCACAAGAAGCTGCATAGCAGCAATAGCCCGTTTCGTATCACGTTGATCTCGCGTAACATCAGGAATTCGACGGAAAGAAGAAAGACCAATAATATAATAAGCATAAGCAGAGTCATCTGCTTCTGGATAAAGGGTAATATAGCGCTGAGCCATACTAATTGAATCATCATATTTTCCGAGTCGATAATTTGTAAAAGCCCCCATCACTAGGGATTTACGACCCCAGTCAGTATAAGCATACTGCTTTTCAATCACAAGAAATTTTTTTGATGCATCCGCAAGCCGCCCACTATCAAGGCTAGCAAGTGCCTGATTATATAAAACATCTGGTGGATCCATTTTTAAAACATATGCAGATGGATTAAGGGTGTTTTTCTCTTTAAATAAACAACCTGCTAACATGCAAGAGCTTCCCAAAAGCACCAGCCCCAATATTTTTCGTACAATGTTAGATTTCCTATATGCTATATTTCCAATACATACATGAGATTTTATCATAGTTTTATCCAACCTCCAGAAAACATCACCTTGTAGCAAAAATTATTTATTAAAAATTCTATACCACATCACTTTAAAATCCACTAACCAATTTAGTGGCTTAGGTCAATCATCCCCTTAAAAATCAAACAAGCAACAAGAAAATCTTTTCAATTTTTCTTTCACGCTACCTATAAACAACTTTCTTCGTAAGAAGATTTGTCTGCCAAAACAGCTTTCACCAACTGCGAATTAATTCTATGCCCACTACAATAAGAACGAAACAATCCAATAAAAGGTGCCCCTAGCAAAGCGGTATCACCAATCGCATCAAGCATTTTATGCCGCACGCATTCATTCTTCCAATAAGGACCATCTGAATTCATAATTTTATCATTAAGGCCAATAATAAGAGAATTTTCCAAAGAAGCGCCTATCCCCTTTCCAGAAGCCCATAATTTTTCCACATCTTTGACAAAACCAAAAGTGCGTGCACGTGATAAATCATCTCTAAACCCCTTTGTGGTAAGATCAAAATTGAAGTGTTGCTTACCAATAGCAAAAGAAGGAAAAGAAATTGTTACATCAAAACGACGCCCATCAAACGGCAAAAACTCTGCAACACCACCAGCCCCTTCAACCCGCAGCGGTTTTTTTATAATAAAATAGGAACGCAGCGCATCCTGCTGTACAATGCCAACGTCTTCAAAAGCCTGACAATACTGCCATGCAGACCCATCCAAAATAGGGACTTCATGACTCGATACTTCAATAACAAGATTATCTAAATTATAAGCAGCGATTGCAGCCATCAAATGTTCAATCGTTTCAATTCTGTACTCTCCATGCCCAAGCACCGTTGATAATTCAGTCGCTCCCGTTTGCAATACATGTGCTTGAAATATTTGCTCTGTTCCACCTAATTCACAGCGCTTAAAAACGATGCCACACCCAACGTCAGCTGGACAAACCTTCATCACAGACAAACAACCACTATGAACACCATAGCCCTTAAATGTCACGGCGTTTTTAAGAGTAGACTGATATTTTTGCATCAGCTTCATTACATCACTTCATTGTATTATTTTGCGCCTTTTAAAATATTTATAAAACCATAAAAATAATATGCATAGCAAATAATAAACCCGCTTATTATAAGCGGGTTTATAAAAAACAGAGTATTTTTTCCCAAAGTGCAATATATTTTACTACACAAGGCTTTTACTCATCATAAAAAAGTCAATTTTCTCCTTTTTCTTACTTCTTTGGAATTAATTTGCTTGGCGACGCAAAAACGCTGGTATTTCCAACTGATCTTCTTCACTCATAAAATTACGCTGATCTTGCGGTACATGGGGGTGCAATTCACCAGAACGACGTGGAACATAAACAGAAGCATCTTGAGAAAGCACCTGAGGACTTTTATTATTATAAACATGCGCTTCTTGCTGCTGAGAAGGTTTCACAGCGGGCTCAAGCCGAGCTTCTGGTTCAACCTCTTCACGATGTGTCAAACTCTGTTTCAAACGCTGCCAAAGATTGCGAGGACCTTGGTCGGCTACAGACGATCTCTCACGTTGACCATGAGCAACAGGAGGAAAATCCTTTAACTCAGGCATACGCATAGGCGAACGCGCTTGCATCTGTTGTACTTGCTTTTCTTTTTGCTTCACACCCCCTGCCATCTCATCAAGAACATGCGCCGTCGCCTCCATACTCACTGGTGCAACCATAGACTGCTGCAAACCTCGGTTAACTTGCATACGTGATGCATTTGACATCTGCCCATGCACAGCACCAGTTCCATAAGGAACAGTATTCGCACCTCGTGTAACAATGGTATCTGCAGGCTGGGCAAAAATTTGGCTTTTGGGGCGAAACTGTTCTCCAGACGATTTGCCCTTTTCTATTTCAAGTGCTTCTATCACTTCTACCATTGACTCAGAACGCAAGGGAGGAGACTGAACATGAAAAGAAGCCTGCGACATTCCAAGATCACTCTTACGAATTGGAGCAGCTGGTCTTTGAATTTGAGGATGAGAGGGCTGAATCACATCACTTACTTCACGATCAATACCAGTTGCAACCACAGATACACGAATAACACCTTCCAGTGACTCATCATCAATGGCTCCAAAGATAACATTCGCATCCGAATCCACTTCTTCACGAATACGATTGGCAGCCTCATCAACTTCAAAGAGAGTCATATCACGACCACCAGTAATGGAAATAAGTAAGCCACGAGCACCACGCATAGAAGTATCATCCAACAGTGGATTCGCAATAGCAGCTTCAGCAGCATTCAAAGCGCGCCCCTCACCAGATGCTTCTCCAGTTCCCATCATCGCTCGACCCATTTCGTGCATAACAGAACGCACATCAGCAAAATCAAGATTAATGAGCCCCTCTTTAATCATAAGATCTGTAATAGAAGCAACACCGGAATAAAGCACTTGATCAGCCATAGCAAAAGCATCAGCAAATGTTGTCTTTTCATCAGCAATACGGAAAAGATTCTGGTTTGGAATAACAATCAACGTATCAACAGACTTCTGTAATTCTTCAATACCAGCCTCTGCCGTTTTCATACGACGCGCACCTTCAAACTGAAATGGCTTAGTCACAACACCAACAGTCAAAATACCTTTTTCACGTGCTGCGCGAGCCACAACAGGTGCCGCTCCCGTTCCAGTACCTCCACCCATACCGGCAGTAATGAAAACCATATGAGAATCTGCCAAATGGTCGATAATTTCATCAATACATTCATCAGCCGCCGCTTGTCCAACTTCTGGCAAAGCGCCAGCACCTAAACCTTCTGTAACTGCTGCACCAAGCTGGATGACACGTTCAGCCTTTGACATAGCCAAAGCCTGTGCATCTGTATTTGCAACAACAAAATCAACTCCCTGAAGACCAGCATTAATCATATTATTCACGGCATTTCCACCACCACCGCCAACACCAAAAACGGTAATACGTGGCTTCAATTCCGCGATATCTGGCCGATGCAGATTAATCGTCATTTCCTTTTCCTTCTCATAAGACACCGCAAGCCAAAGCGATGAAATTTAACTTCCCTTTACAGACTTACTTAAAAACTCTCACGCAACCACTGACCAACACGCTGAAAATACCCACGCGCGCCTGTCGATAAATGATTCACCGCAGTCTGCATTGTTTTTTCTTCAAAACCCACCAATTGCGGATAAATCAACAACCCAACCGCAGATGTAAACGCCGCCCCTTTTGCAAGAGAAGGAAGCCTCGAAATACCCAAAGGCCGCCCTATACGAACATTTCTTCCTAATATGGTACGTGCCATCTCCGGCAATCCTGTTAACTGACTTGCCCCCCCAGTTAAAATAACACGCTTACCAATAATGTGACCAAAACCAGAACGATTTAAACAATCACGTACCATCTCTAAAATTTCTTCAACCCGTGCACGAATGATCCGACCAAGAACAGCACGAGGATATTGAATTTCACGATGCTCATTCCCAATCTCCGTCACATTAATCATATGCTTCTCATCAGCGCTTGTTAGAAATGCTGAACCATAGACAACCTTTAAACGTTCTGCCTCTGTAAGTGACATAGAGAATCCACGTGCAACATCAAGAGTTACATGATGTCCACCAACAGCAAGTGCCGCCGCATGAACAAACTTTCCTTCAAAAAACACTGAAAATGTTGTTGTTCCACCACCAAAATCAATACACGCTGCCCCTAAATGCGCCTCCTCATTCATCAAAACAGCAAGACCACTTGCAAAGGGGGTTGCAACCATTGCTTCAACACTCAAATGTGCACGATTAATACAAGTTTCTAAATTACGCAAAGACGCTGTTTCCGCTGTTACCACATGCACATCCACACCAAACAATTCTCCTGCCATTCCAACAGGATCAGAAATTCCTTTATCTCCATCCAACACATAAGAGACAGGAACAGAATGCATAACATGACGCTCTGCATCAAAAGCTTTGCGCGAAACATCTGAAAATGCTACTCGCATATCACGCCTAGTTACTTCACGGCCGTTCAAACATACCATTCCATTGATAACAGCACTTTGTAATCGGCTTGAAGAAAAATTCACAATTACAGAATCCACCACCAAGCCAGCCATTTTTTCTGCCGCATCAACAGCCAACCGTATTGATTGCTCTGCTGCAAACATATCCATCACAACACCGGATTTTATACCGCGTGAGCGCTGCACTCCAAAGCCTAAGATTTCCATAGAATGCGTACGACCATGTAAATAATGCGTATGCTTCAAAGGACGCAAACAAGCAATGAGACAAACAATCTTACTAGAGCCAACATCAAGAACCGTTAAAAAACGTGTTTTACGCCCCCCTACATTATTTGATCTAAGCGACATCATAGGCTTCCTGCCTTTCGCGCTTTTAAAACGCGTTCTTCTTCTGCCACAGCAGCACCACGACGTTCCAACGCCTCATCAGACAAAGAAACTGTAATGCGATCAGCAAGACGTAAATCAACACTTAGAATATCGCGAGTAAAAAAATCTTGAACTGCACCTGTCTTAATAAGAAAAGAAAGTCTTTCAAATGCATCCTGTTCAGGCAACATAACACGCACCCCGTTATCCAAAACAAGATCCCAACGCCGATCACCTACACGCACAAAAGCGCGAACACGACTGAAAAATTGCGGATATCCCGAAAGCGTTTGAATAAACATTTTGGCAGCGTTCTGCGCACCTTGACCAACTACAAGAGGCAAACCCAAAACGGCGTTTCCTTTAAAGGGCACAATGATGTGACCTGTATGATCAATAATATCCATTATGCCATCATGCTGCCAAATTGCATACGGCTCACGCTCCTCGAGCGAAATAAGCACTCTGTTGGGATAAATCTTCTGGATATTAACCGACCTAACCCAAGCCTGCTGTTCCAAAAGAGAACGTGCCTTATCAACATCAAAAGTGAATATAGATGGAGCAATATCAAGCCCTAAAATTTTCAAAACTTCCTGTTTTACTAAGCGCTTATTACCACTTATATCGACATCGGTGACCACAAAGCCAATATCCGATACGACTGTCTTTATAATCATTCCCATGTGACCACTTGATGAAAGACCATAAAGTACCGTAACAAAGAAAAATAATAAAACAGCAAAAGAACCAAAATGACGCGGAATATGAAGTCTGATAAAAACAAACTCAAACATAAACCGAAGAAAGCGACGATAAAGCCGTGGCAAAGCTGACACTAACGGCACCTCCATCAGAACATCTGTTTTATTAACATTCAACGCATACACGACGCGTCCTCCACCATCCACTGAACAATATCACCATAAGTACGACCACTCACTTTTGCAATATCAGGAACAAGAGATGTGGGTGTCATACCGGGCTGCGTATTAATTTCAAGCCAAACCAATTCTCCCGTTGCCTCATCAAAACGAAAATCAGAACGACTAACACCTCGACAACCTATCGCCTGATGTGCCGCTAGAGACATTCTTTGCACATTTTGGTAAATATTTGATGAAAGTTGTGCAGGACAAATGTGAAGAGAACCACCAATTTTATATTTCGAGTCATAATTATAGAATTGAAAGTGCTGATCAGGAAGAATTTCACAAACATCCAACACCTCATTTCCCAAAACAGCACAAGTAAGTTCGCGACCAGGAATATATTTTTCAACAATCACTTCATCTGCATAAACCCACTCAGCCTCCAAAATATTATGCGGTGGGACGGATTCATTTTCTTGTACAATAACGACACCAAAACTCGACCCTTCGCATACAGGCTTAATCACATAAGGAGGCTCTAGAGGATGCGCTCGCCCCACATCAAAGCGGCTCATCACACAAGAAGGAGCAACAGAAACTCCAACGCTCGCAACAATAATCTTTGCACGCCCTTTATCCATTGCCAACGCTGACGCCATTACTCCAGAATGGGTATAGGGAATTTTCAAATATTCAAGAATACCCTGAATACGACCATCTTCACCAAATGGCCCATGTAACGCATTAAAAGCGATATCAGGCTGCAATTGTTCAAGAATAGTAGCAACATGACCATCAACATCTATGCGACTCACGCGATACCCCTGCTCTTCAAGAACATCAGCACAAGCAGTACCTGAAGACAAACTTACAGACCGTTCAGAAGAAAACCCTCCCATTAATACAGCTATATGCTCATCTTTCATAATAATTTACCCTCATTTGTGTACTATATATAGATCACATAGAAACCACCAACACCATATACGGGAAATGCCAAGATTTATCCTTGCGAATCAATAACCTAGCATTTTGCATAATGAATCAGACTCAAGCGTATGACGCAAGAGTTTCTTTGTTAATTTATTGATTCTTAATAGATTTTTTTCATTATCTCTTTGAAATGACTCAATTTTTTATTACAATTTTTTTGTTATATTGAATCAATGAATTAAATGATCAAAAGAGGAAACATTACGGCCTTGTTCAAATTGACCAATACGTTGTATTTCCCACTGTAAGAGCTGGGCTGAGTGAGCAAAAACACGAGCACGTACTGTTTCTCCTAACATCTCAAGATCATAGCCTGTTGCTTGCCCTGTATTGATCATAAAATTACAGTGCATTTCACTCATTTGGGCTCCACCAATCCGCAAACCGCGGCATCCTGCTTCATCAATAACACGCCATGCAGATGTATTTTCAGGATTTTTAAAAGTTGATCCACCTGTTTTCTCGCGAATAGGCTGTACTGTTTCCCGATGAAGGGCAACTTCATCCATAGCCGCACGAATGTTGTCTTTATTTCCTAGATGCCCTTCCAATAAAGCAGCAGTAAAAATAAAATCTTTAGGAATATCACAATGACGATAGGAATAGTGCATATCTTTTAGACTCAAGATATGATGTTGTCCTCTACGATCAAGGGCATAAACCTCAACAACACGTGCAGCTGTCTCAATACCATTAGCTCCTGCATTCATTTTGAGTGCTCCTCCAAGACCACCAGGAATACCGTGATAAAAATGAAAACCTGCAATCTCAGCCTCTAAAGCTGCCGCTGCTAAGTGTTTACCTGCCGTAGCAGCCCCAACCAAAAAACGCTTTGGAGAAACTTGCCGCACTTGCCCAAATCCTTTGGCTGAAAGACGAATAACAACACCAAGAATCCCTCCATCGCGCACCAAAAGATTAGAGCCAATCCCCACAACTGTTACAGGAATGGATTCGGGAAGGTTCTGAAGAAACAAGGCTAAATCCGCTTCATCAGCAGGCTGATAAAAAAGCTCTGCTAGTCCACCGGTGCGAAACCACGTCACTTTACGCATATCAACATGAGGCGTAAGTTTGCCTTTTATTCCACTTAACCTCGTTTGTAACCGCGCTAACAGCGCCTCACCATCAATGAGCTGAAAATTTATCATTGCCATCCAATACCGCCAGCTGATGAGGCAACGCACAAGCCCACTGTGTAATATTGCCAGCACCAAGAAAAACAACATAATCGCCTGATTTAACAGAAGTAGAGACAATCGAAACAACATCTTCCAAACAATGGATCAAACGCACATCACGATGACCAGCCATTTGAATATGTTCCACCAATTCTCTAGCACCAAAACCAGCAACTGGCTCTTCACCAGCCGCATAAACGGGTGCAATTAACACTGTATCGGCATCATTAAAACAAGAAGCAAAATCATCAAACAAATGATACAAACGCGAATAACGATGTGGTTGAGCAATTGCAATCACACGCCCTTTTGCGCTCTCACGCGCTGCACATAAAACAGCTTTTATTTCAACAGGATGATGCCCATAATCATCAAATATTTCAACGCCACGCCAACTTCCTGTTTGCGTAAAACGCCGTTTTACTCCACTAAATTTTGCTAAGCCCTTTTTTATAGATTCATTTGAAATGCCAAGTTCATGAGCAATGGCAATCGCCGCAGTTGCATTAGAAACATTGTGCCGTCCAGACATTGGCAAGATCAAATTTTTCAACTCAGTCTCTTTCCCTGTCTTGCGTGAACGAATAAAAACATCAAAATGCGTTTTTTGACCATCCATCGAAAGATTAAAAAAACGAACATCCGCTTGTGGATTTGCACCATAAGTGATTACCCAACGATCATCAATACGACTAGCCAATGACTGAACCTCTGTATGATCAAGACATAAAACAGCAAAACCATAAAAAGGTACATTCTCTACAAATTGCCGAAAAGCTTGTCGCACAGCAGCAAAATTCCCATAATGATCCAAATGCTCAGCATCAATATTGGTAACAACAGCAATATCAGCAGGCAACCTTAAAAAGGTGCCATCACTTTCATCAGCTTCAACCACCATCCAATCACCTTCACCCATACGCGCATTCGTTTCATAAGCATTAATAATACCGCCATTAATCACCACCGGATCAAAATGACCAGCGTCCAGAAGTGCTGCTACCATTGATGTAGTCGTTGTTTTACCGTGCGTACCACCGACAGCTATTGCTCGACGAAATCGCATAAGCTCCGCTAGCATTTCCGCTCGTCTCACAAGCGGCAAATGCTTTTCTTTTGCTGCAATATACTCAGGATTTGTTTTTTTTATAGCAGTAGAAAAAACAACAACCTCTGCATCTCCTAAATTTTCAGAGTGATGACCTATATAAACGTTAATTCCCTTTCCCCGTAAACGTTCAACATTTGCACTCTCAACTTGATCTGATCCTTGAACTTTATAGCCAAGATCATGAAAAACCTCCGCAATTCCACTCATGCCGATTCCACCGATTCCAACAAAATGGATAACGCCTATATTAAGCGGCATCTTCATCAAAAAACTCCTCTTTTATATCTGATAATGATCGCCCCACAATCAACGCTTCAGCCATATCAGCAAGGCGACTGGTTGCATGAGGCTGTCCAACTTTTTTTGCAGCAAGCGCTTGTTTTTTCAATAAGTGCGGTGAACAACAAGCCTCTGTTAAAAGAGAAGCGAGTCTTTGTGCGTTCAAATCTTTTTCTGATACAATTTTAGCTCCCCCTACACTAGAAAGAAGTGCGGCATTCGCAGACTGATCATGATCAATAGCATAAGGATATGGAACCAACAAAGCAGGTCGACCAATCACCGCTATTTCACAAACGGATGAAGCACCAGCACGCGATAAAATAAAATGAGATCGCGCCATACGTTCTGCCATATCATCAAAAAAAGAAGCAACTTCTGATTGCACACCCATCATATGATAAGTTTTTATCAATTCTCCAGCTTCACCTCGAACTTGCTGCACAACCCGCAAGCGTTTACGATTCTTATCATCCAGCAAAGCAATCGCTGCCGGAACAATTCGTGAAAAAGAAGAAGCTCCTTGGCTCCCACCAAAAACCAAGAAATGAAATGGCTTTTCACCCGCCGAAGAATGATAAGGGATTTCTGCTGCTTTAAGAACAGCCTCACGCACAGGATTCCCAGTCAAAAGTATTTTATGAGCATAAGTATTATTTTGCGACAATAAGCCACCTGCTATTGCATGCACAAAAGCTGCCAACATTCGATTGGCACGCCCCATAATAGCATTTTGCTCATGAATAAATGTTACACGCCGCGTTAAAGCCGCGACAATAAGAGGAGGAAAGGTAGGATATCCCCCAAACCCACCAACAAGAACAGGACGCAATTTATAAAAAAGCACCAACGATTGCCCCATTCCTTTTAACAAAGCCCAAAATGTTTTTATAAGTGCAAAAGGATGACATCCTGTAAATGTTGCCGATGAAAGTACATGTGTATGCTCTTCATCAAAGCAGCATACAAAACGTTTGGCTCTTCCATCTGTTGCCAAATGAACATCATATCCACGCCGCCTTAATTCAACAGCGAGTGCTTCTGCAGGAAAAAGATGTCCACCTGTACCACCAGCTACCAAAACAATAACTTTTCTACGAGTCATAAGTGGTATCCAAAACAGAAAAAGGGGGAAAAGCTGAAAGGCGCGCTTCTGGCCAACGGCGTGTTAAACTAAGCAGAATGCCCATTGAAAATGCAATTGCCACCATAGACGAACCACCATAAGAAATAAACGGCAATGTCATACCTTTTGGAGGGATTAAATGAAGATTAACTGCCATATTAATCCCTGATTGAAAGCCAATCATCATTGCCATGCCAGTAATACCGAGACGTATAAATGAATCACGCGTATTCAATGCTATATATAATGAGCGCATAACGATAAAGCCAAAAAGCATCATAATTAAAAGACAGAGGATAATACCATATTCTTCAGCAGCAACAGAAAACACAAAATCTGTATGGCTATCAGGGATGATACGTTTCACAGTGCCTTCTCCCGGTCCTTGCCCAAACCAACCACCATTCAAAATAGCCTCACGTCCTACATCCACTTGAAAGGTATCGCCTTCACCTGTCAAAAAACCATTGATCCGTTCACGAACATGATGAAGAAAAAGATACGCTAAAAAAATTCCTACAATACCTAAAATGATAAAGAAAAAAATAATAGTAAGGGACACACCAGCAACAAAAAATAAACCACCCCATGTTGCACTTATTAAAAGTGTTTGACCAATATCAGGCTGTAAAACAAGAAGCATACAACAAAAAGCATAAAGCGCAGTAGCAAGCGTGTAGCCCCAAATACCTCTACTTCGTATATGTTCTGAAAAAAGCCAAGCAGACATCACCACAAACGCTGGTTTCATAAACTCTGAAGCTTGTATAGAAAGACCAAATACAGGAATCCACCGTCGTGCTCCCTTCAACTCTGGTCCAAAGAACAAAGTTACAACCATAAGAACAAGCGTCACAATTAACAAAAGTGCACATAAACGGCGAATATTACGAAGCGAGAAAAAAGAAATAGTAACCATCGTAAAAAACGCCGGAATGCTAAAGATAATATGCCACCGAACAAAATAAAAACTATCAGCAATTCCGATTTTTTTTGCAATAGTGGGGCTCGCAGCAAAAGACAGCATAATGCCAATCCCCATTAAAATCAAACAAGCCGCAAAAATAGAGCGATCAATCGTCCACCACCAATTCGCGATTGGGTCTCTATCTGCACGAGCAACCATTATATCCACTTTACCCTTTTCATAATTCCACTCAAAGTGATACAGTTCCTCCCTTTTTAGCAAACACTTCAAAAATAGAATTACACAAAAAAAGATTCTGGAATATTAACGCAAAAGTATTTTTTTAAGTTCCTGATTCTTTTAACTGCATAACAAAAGAAATAAATGCTTCTCCACGCATTTCATAATTTTCAAATTGATCATAACTTGCGCAAGCGGGTGAAAAAAGAACCACAATCTCTTTCGCTTTGCAACGCATTGCATCAGCAGCAGCTTCATGCACTGCATTTTCTAAAGTCAAGCTCATCGAAAAAGGAAAAGCAGATTCAATAACACCAGCAAATTCTTCCGCCGCAGTCCCAATCAAATAAGCTTTGTGAATTTTATGAAAAAAACTTCTAAGAGAATTAATTCCACCTTCCTTCGCCTGCCCTCCAACAATCCAAAAAATATCATTAAAAGCAGAAAGCGCAGGAGCTGATGCATCTGCATTTGTAGCCTTACTATCATTAATAAACAAAACCGCCCCCATTTTACGCACCAGCTGCATACGATGCGCTAACCCTTTATAACTTGCTAAATGCTTGTTCATATGTAGATCAGTCATTTTTAAAGCCTGCAATGTTGCCAAAGCCATAAGAGCATTTTGCGCATTGTGACTCCCGCGCAATGAAGGCATATGAGCAAGATCTGCAAGCATCTGACGTTGCCCATAGCAAACAGAAAAAAGCTTAGTCCCATCCGCATAAAAACCATTTTTCACAAAGTGTTCTTTAGAAATTGCTTCAACTGGACGTCCCTCATAAACCAATTGTTGATACAAATCTCGACAAGCGGCATCATCAACTGAAATAAAAGCACGAAAAGCCTTAGCAACTAAATGCCTTTTGCTCCGTACATAATGAAAAAAGCTACCATGGCGATCAATATGATCAGGCGTCAAATTCAATAAAAGTCCAATGGTTGGCTGAAGAGAGGGCGTGAGGTCGATCTGAAACGATGAGCATTCAATCACATAAATACGTTTTTTTACAAATGGCTTAAGCGTCAATATCGCAGTACCAATATTCCCCCCCATTTGTACATCATAGCCCATCTGTTCCAAAAGATGAGAAAGCAAAGCTGTTGTTGTCGATTTTCCATTGGTTCCCGTAATAGCGATGAACGGAACATCCTGATCGCAAAAACCATGATATTGCAAAAAACGGTTGCGCGCACGAACAAATAACTCAATATCACCGATAATTTCTATATCTTTTTGACGTGCTTTCTCAACAACCCAATGCGGATGAGGATAAGTTAAAGGAACGCCAGGGGCTAAAATCAATGCAACAAACTCAGACCAATCCTCATAACGAAGATCTCTTGTTGGAATATTTAGCCGACAAGCCGCTTGTACACTCGAAGAATTATCATCCCACGCAACTACATCTGCACCACCACTGATCAATGCTTGCGCAGTAACTAATCCTGATCGCCCTAATCCAAACAGAGCAACTTTTTGAC
This sequence comes from Bartonella refiksaydamii, assembly GCF_902652675.1. Lineage (NCBI taxonomy): Bacteria > Pseudomonadati > Pseudomonadota > Alphaproteobacteria > Hyphomicrobiales > Bartonellaceae > Bartonella > Bartonella refiksaydamii. Next base: position 97,032 of record NZ_LR736291.1, on the reverse strand, counting down.
CTTCATAACACGTAACAGGAATCACTCTTTCACCGCAATTTAAGTGTTGAAAGACCAATTAAGGCAAGAACGATCGAAATAATCCAAAAACGTATTACCACTTGACTTTCAGTCCATCCTTTTTTCTCAAAATGATGGTGTATAGGGGCCATAAGAAACACACGCTTTTTTGTCAATTTGAAATAACCAACCTGAATAACAACCGAAAACCCTTCCAAAACAAAAAGTCCACCAATAAGAACCAAAACAATTTCATGTTTTGTTGCCACAGAAACAGTACCTAGGAGGCCTCCAAGAGCCAACGAACCTGTATCCCCCATAAAAATAGCCGCCGGAGGCGCATTGAACCATAAAAAACCAAGACCAGCACCAACAACAGCTCCCAATAAAACCGCCAACTCTCCCGTCCCCGCCACATAATGGATTTGTAAATAATCAGCAAAATTTATATTACCAGAAAGGTAAGCAATCAAAGCAAAAGAAAGGGCTGCAATCATCACAGGAACAATAGCTAGTCCATCAAGCCCATCAGTCAAATTAACCGCATTACCAGTCCCTACAATCACAAAAGCAGAAAAAGGAAGAAAAAACCAACTCAAATTGATAAAATAGTCTTTTACAAAGGGTAAAGCCAATCCAGGCGAATTAACTTGTAAGATCATAAAAACAGCAATAATTGCAATCAAAAATTCCAAACTCAACCGTGCTTTACCAGAAAATCCTTTATGTGTTTGTTTTGTGACCTTCAAATAATCATCATAAAAACCAATTGCCCCGAAAGAAAGCATAACAAATAACGATATCCAAAAATAAATATTCGATAAATTACACCACAAAAACGCCGATACCATAGTACCAGTTAAAATCATCAATCCACCCATAGTAGGTGTTCCAGCTTTTTTAAAATGTGTTTGAGGACCATCAGCACGAATTGGCTGGCCTTTCCCCTGCCGCAATTTAAGAGAAGCAATGATGCTAGGACCAAACAAAAATACAATGAGCCCAGATGTGAGCATAGATGCTATAGTACGAAAAGTAATATAACGAAAAACATTGACTCCTGGAAGCCAATCACTAAATGAAGAGAAAAACAGCATCATAGTACAAAAAAACCTATTTAAATGAAGGAGAAACCGCTTTATAGTGATCAAGGAGTGCGGCAACAATATCTGATGAAAAAAGACTGTGGGATGATTTAATCATAAGCAGATCCCCATTGGAAATTTCTGCAAAAATAAGCGGTAAAATTTTTTCAATATTTTCAGCATAGTGAACCTTAACATATGCGGACAAATCAGTAGCTAAAGACTTCATTGCTTTACCAAATAAAAAAACTGGATGAGCGCCAGAAAGACAGATTGGCTTTACTAAAGCACGATGGAGTTTTTCACTATAAGCTCCTAATTCAAGCATATCACCCAAAATAGCAATTCTCCTACCACCTGTCCCAACATGCCCTGTAGCAAGCAGATCAAGAGCAGCACTCATAGACGCAGGATTAGCATTATAGCTTTCATCAATTAAATGAAATTCTCCCCCCTTTGGTAAAGATAGACGATAACAAACACCACGCCCCTCTTGAAGAGGAAAATGGTTCAAAGATAGAAAAACAGGTTCCAAATCCACATCAATAGCATCACAAACAGCAATAACACCTAAACTATTTTGTACAATATGTCGTCCAGGAGCACCAATTTTAACCCCCTTATCTTGCCCCCAAATACGCACGATCATAGAGGAATAATCCGTTAGAAGACGTATATCTCTAGCCTGATAATCAGAATTTTCAGCTTCACCAAAGCTTAAGATTTTCTTCACACCACATTGCTTTGCCTTCTGGACTAAATAAGAAAAAAAATCATTATCGGCATTTAAAATGGCTACACCTTCATCGTCTAATCCTTCAAAAATTTCAGCTTTTGTATCTGCTATTTCTTCAAGATTTTTGAAAAAACCCATATGACCCGCAGCAATATGCGTAAGCAAAGCAATATGTGGACGCACCAATTTCACCAGAGGGCGAATTTCGCCTTTATGATTCATCCCAATTTCAAAGATGCCATAATCACACTCCACAGGCATCCGCGCCAAAGTAAGCGGTACCCCCCAGCAATTATTAAAAGAAGCAAGATTCGCATGAACTTTTCCAAAAGTTGCAAGCACTTGTTTTAGGGCTTCTTTTGTCGTTGTTTTTCCCACGGAACCTGTTATTGCGATAATCTTAGCTTTTGAACGCTTACGCGCAGCTTTCGCAAGTTTTTCTAAAGCTTGTAAAACATCAGGAACAACAATCAATGGAGCGGATATTTTTCCCATTTCAGCCAAACGATTTTCTGAAACGACGAGAGCACTTGCTCCTCGCGCATAAGCTTGTTCAGCAAAATCATGGCCATCAAGATGATGCCCTTTAATACAGAAAAAAATATCACCTTCTACAAGAGTACGACTATCAATGGAAATCCCAGAAAAGTTTTCTGGCATGCACCCAACGACAAAGCCATCAGTTGCGGTAATAAGTGCTTGTTTATCCCATAAAGCTGTCATCTACGTTCCTGCAAAGCATCAATCACTTTCAAGCGATCTGAGAAAGGATATGTTTTTTCCCCTATAATTTGACCATCCTCATGACCTTTTCCAGCAATAATTAACGTATCCCCTGCTTTTAAAAGCCCCACCGCATAAGAAATAGCTTCACCACGATCTGCTATTTCTATTGCTCTTGGTGCTGCTTGTAAAATATCCCTGCGGATTTTTTCTGGCATTTCAGTGCGAGGATTATCATCCGTTACAATAACAATATCAGCCTTATTTTCTGCAATTTTTCCCATCAAAGGCCTTTTTCCTTGATCACGATCACCTCCGCAACCAAAAACAAGGATTAAACGTCCTTGCGTAAAGGGACGAACAGAAAGTAAAACCTGCTCTAAAGCTTCTGGTTTATGCGCATAATCTATATAAACAGGAGCATTATTTTCTGTCTTGCCAACCAATTCCAACCGCCCAGGTGCTCCCTGCAAAGTTTCAAGCGAATGAAAAACCCTATCAGGAGCAACACCTGTTGCAATTGCTAATCCCGCTGCCATAAGCGCATTGATCACCTGAAAATCTCCAGCGAGAGGCAAATCAAATGTATAAATATTGTTCTCAAGACGACATTCAACACACTGTCTTGAACGTTGGTGTTCAATACGATTAATGGTGATAAATTGCCCTTTACGCCCAATTGTAAAAACACGACGGCGCGCTTTCGTGACAGTATCAATAACCTTTTGCGAATAAACATCATCCGCAAAAATAAGAGCAGGAGCATCTTGAGGCAAAAGCGTATCAAACAACCTCATTTTAGCACGCAAATAATCCTCTACGCACCTGTGATAATCCATATGATCACGTCCTAAATTGGTAAAAGCGCCAGCAGTTAAATGTACCCCGTCAAGTCGCCTTTGATCAAGTCCATGCGAAGATGCTTCAAGGGCTGCATGTGTAACCCCTTCATGAGCAATTTCAGAAAGTAAACGCTGCAAGACTACTGGATCAGGTGTTGTAAGAGAACCATAATCATTCCGGTTAGGAGAAACAACACCTACCGTCCCTATACTAGCAGCACATAAACCGACATGTGTCCAAATTTGCCGAATAAAAGAGACAACTGATGTTTTACCACTTGTCCCTGTCACAGCCACAATCGTTTCAGGTTGAGAACCGTAAAAACGTGCAGCTGCTTTCGCTAAACTATGACGGACATCATAAACACGTAAAACGGGAACAGATAAATCCTCAAAAACAACATTATGATCTGTAACAATTGCTCGTGCACCACGCTTGATAGCATCATTTATATAATTTTTGCCATCACCTTGATTTCCTTGAACAGCGACAAAAACATAGCCTGGAAAAATTTGCCGAGAATCTGCACTTATGCCTGTTATTTCCATTAAAGAAAGGTTCTCATATTCAAGACATTCTGTAAAAATTTTTCCAAACAACATAATAGCGCACCTTTATATTAATTTTACTGTTGTTTAACAAATCTCGAACTGTTCTTTGTACTCAAAATAGGCTCATACTCTTTTTCAAAATCTGGTTTTATTCCCAAAAAACTAGCTGAACGACGAATAATATTAGCAAGCACCGGACCAGCATTCATTGCTGCTGTTGCTGAACGCTGTCCATCTTCAGGCTGAGGTTCATCAATAATTGTTAAAACAACATAGGTAGGATTCTCAATAGGAAAAGCAGCAAGAAAACTATTGAAATTTTTTGTTTTAGAATATTTTCCATTTTCAACTTTTTCGGACGTTCCTGTCTTACCACCAACGCGATAACCTTCTACTTTTGCATTACGTCCCGAACCAATATCACTGTTTAACTTATAAAGATAACGCATATTTTGACTCGTTTTGGCCTGCAAGACTTGTTTTGCATGTTGCAAAGCTTGTTCTTTTGCACGTTTTAAAAACGTAGGTTCAATCAACCAACCACCATTTACTAAAGCAGCAGCACCTACTGCTGTTTGCAAAGGCGTTGTTGCCATACCATGTCCAAAAGCGATCGTCATAGAATGGATATCTTTCCAATGAGGTGGCACAATAGGGTGTGCAACTTCAGGTAATTCCGTTGCCATTCGATCAAGTAAACCAAGTCGTTTCAAAAAATCACGATGTCCGTCAATGCCTATTGCCAATGCTTCTTTAGCAGAACCAATGTTAGAGGAATAAATGAAAACCTCCCATAACGTTAAGGGACGATTTTTTCCATGAAAATCACGAATAAAATAATTTTGACTTGCTTTAATAGGCTGTGAAGCATCAATAACACTATTTAAATGAAAAAGACCTGAATCAAGCGCCATTGCGGTCGTAAAACTTTTAATGATAGATCCCATTTCAAAAGTTCCAGCGGTCATCCGATTTAAGCGATCACTTTTCAAAGCTTCAACAGGATTTCCAGGGTCAAAATCTGGTAGTGATGCCATAGCAAGAACTTCACTCGTGTGGATATTTAAAATAACAGCTCCTGCCGCAATTGCTTTATAACGCTTCATTGCCTTCTTAAGTTCATCATGCACAATTGTCTGAACACGCACATCAATCGAAAGCTGAACTGGCTTTAATGATTCTTCAGTTGCAAGACCAGCTGCACGTAGAGCACTCAAGCCAGCATCATCAATATATTTTTCCATACCCGCTATGCCCTGATTATCAACATTCACCATACCGAGAATATGCGAAACCACAGGTCCACTCGGATAAAAACGACGAATTTCAGTACGAAACCCAATTCCAGGAATACCAAGAGCCATAATTTGCGTCTTCTGCATTGGCGTTAACCCACGCTGAATCCAAGAAAAACTAGACTTTCTTTTTAGGCGTTTATAAGTTTCCTGCCAATTGAGATCGGGCAAAACTGTTGAGAGCAATTCAATGGTTTCATCCACATCGATAATACGTCGTGGTTCAACAAAAAGAGAATAAGTTTTAATATCCGTTGCCAACAAACGACCATTACGATCAATAATATCAGGCCGCGCAGTCAATTGAAGAACACTAGGTCCTTTTGCTTCTTCAATCTGCCCACCTTGAAGCCCATAAGAAATAAGACAAGCCCCCATAACTCCATATAAAATAAGAAAACAAAACAAAGAAAAAAGCAAGCGCGGACGACTAGAATAGGAACGACGAGCGGGAAAGTTTTGAACATCTAGTGGGTTCTTTAAGCGCTTTTCTTTCTGCGAAAATAAAAAGTATGATTTCATCACCGCACGCCTTTTCGAACAACGCTGTTCCCCTGAGACGCACGATTATTTGCCAAAATATCCTTACCATCCTCCAAGATATTTTGTTTAATCACTTCTTCAATTGGATCATGTACACGTACCGGAATATCCCCAAGCTCTACTACCTGTCGAGGCTGCATGATCTCTAAACCAAGCTCTTTTTGATAACGCTTCGCAAGTTTTTGCATTCGTGAAGGCTCAATCATCATAGCCCATTCAGCATGAAGCAAACTCACCGTATTTTTTGCTGCAGCAATTTCATGTTCAAGACGACGAACTTCGCTCATCCGTTTTTGAACATCATATTTTACCTTATAAGTAAGACCTGCCATACAAATCATAATCATCACTAAAATCATATCAAATGTACGAAAAACTGTCATTTTTTGCTGCCTTCAAAATTGGCAATCTCTGCTAAACCAAATAATTTCATGTCAGAAGCAAGACTCTCGGCTTTAGTACGTATCCCAATACGCAACCTCGCAGAACGTGAACGAGGATTTTGCTGGAGCTCTTCTTTAGTCGCAGTGATCCCGCCTTTAAACAAAGGAAAAAATGTTGCTGGAGCTGTCTCTATTTCAGGAAGATAGCGCGATCTCATACGCTCTCCTGAACGAGCAGAAAAAAATCTTTTGACCATACGATCTTCAAGAGAATGAAAACTCACGACACCCAGACGGCCTCCTGCTTTTAAAACGCGTTCAGCAGCAAATAAGCCACGCGCAAGTTCACCAATTTCATCATTAACATAAATGCGCAGAGCTTGGAATACGCGCGTTGCAGGATGAATGCGATCTCTGCTTTTACATCCCACCAATGCCTCGATGGCATGAGCAAGATCACCTGTACGCAAAAAAGGCTGAACGCAGCGGCGCTTTTCAATCATCCGTGCAATTCGGCTCGCATAGCGTTCTTCTCCTAATATTTTAAAGATTCGCGCTAACACATCACCTTTTAAACGATTTACAACATCTGCAGCAGTGAAACCAGTCTGAGCCATTCTCATATCTAATGGACCATCTTTTTGAAAAGAAAACCCCCTCTCAGCTTCATCAAGCTGCATTGAAGAGACACCAATATCCAAAATAACTGCATCCACCTTCTCTTCAACGACACGATCTAACTGTGAAAACTCCATATGCACTAAACGAAGTCGTGGAAAAAATTCATCAACAAGCACTTGTCCCTTATCAATAGCATGAGGATCACGATCAAGAGCAATAACCTGTGCACCTGCATTTAATAAAGCACGCGTATAACCACCAGCACCAAAGGTACCATCAATTACTCTTGCCCCAACCAATGGCATAAGCCCAGCTAAAACTGGTTGTAATAACACTGGAATATGGCGTTCAGCTCTGTGACCCTGCTCTGTCAAAATAATCCATCTTGATTTATGCTTTTTCAAATCAACAGCCATCAGTGACAACTGATATCAGAATAACCAAAGCCTCAATTCCCCTGTCTATCACAATGAAAGAACATAAAGCTAAAGTTACCCCTATTACACATCCTAACGCATTATATTTAAAAAAATGTTATAATTAAAAAAAACACACTTCGTTTGAATATAAACTTCAAACACACAACCTCATGAGAGAAAATTTCATGCGCAATGCCGGTTACGTATGATATCAACTATAAAACATCAGTCGGCCTGTAAGCCGGGTTCTGTATGGTAAAGCTTACACTCTACATGGCAACCATTCATCTGGGACGGATGTTGCCATCCGCCTCATGCAACCTACCCAAATGACTCGCCCGGAAACCGGCTGCAAGCTAAGCCTTGCACGTCATTTCTATTCGGTCTTGCTCCCGGTGGGGTTTACCTTGCCACATTCATTACTGAATGCGCGGTGGGCTCTTACCCCACCCTTTCACCCTTACCTATAAAAATAGGCGGTTTGCTTTCTGTGGCACTTTCCCTAGGGTCGCCCCCGCCGGGTGTTACCCGGCACCGTTTTTCCATGGAGCCCGGACTTTCCTCACCTGCCGCCTTTAGGCATTGGACAAGCGCGGCTGCCCAGCCGACTGACACATCATTTATAAAACATTTTTCGTCAAGTGAAAAGTGCACTCTCAAGATATTTCATAGCAAATATATCACCTTCAAGGTCATTTTTATTTTAATGAAGCTAGATAAGTTTTCACTTTTAAGCAATATTTAGCTGAAATAGTATTCATTTTTTTTGCAGCATGACCTGCATTATATTTAAGGATCGTTCCACACGTATTCCCACCACTTAGTTTATATGCCCGCGCCAAATAACGCATACCATATTCGAGATTTGTCGCAGGATCGTAAAGATCTTGCACAGAACCATTAAAACCCAACCCTCGCGCTGTAGAGAGTTTAATTTGCATCAAACCTATTTCGCCAACTGCCCCCTTTGTACGCGCCTTATAATTACTTTCAACTCGTACAACAGCATGCGCCAAATTAACAGGAACATTATGCTTATTTGCAAATTTCTGAATAAGGGTTTCATAAGGACGAGTAGAAATCCTAGAAGCAATAATAACTGAGCTTTTATTTGAATCTCCAACATTTAAAACGGTACGAGCCAAACTTATATTAAACACAAAAAATACAGCAAACGCTGCACCGGAAAGGATCTTCACAAATTGCATTTTCTTTCTCTTCATTAAAACATTCTCAAAATCCTAGCCGCAATGGCTTTGCGGGTACATTTTACAGAAAAAAACAGCTAAAGAACGGCTTGAAAATGAAAATATTAAGACAGTTTCAAAATAATTTTTTAAAAAAAAGAAAAACACTCAGCTTATTTATTATATATTTCTATATCTCGTGTAATATCGAAACTATAATGAAAATATAAATGTGCAGAAAAGATCATATACCCTATCAATTACTGATAGATCTACAGCACAGCAAAATTTTAGCTTTTAGCAAACAGAAATAATATTAAAAAGCCTTTGCCATTTTTTACATAGGATTACTCAAATCTTTATTGAGATCAATTCTATAATCACAAAAAGCAATATAAACTAAAACATCCTCACCCAATGCCCTCGATAGCGCAAAGATTCTACTAATAATACAAACCGTTATCGACTCACCCCTTGACGATAAACACCCACTACGAAAAAATTTATGCTATAAAAAACATCTACTAAAGCTGACCAAAAAACCAATCTTAAAGGCAAATCATTGTGTACAAAAAGTCCACAAATATGCACAAATATATCAGCTCCTGACCGTATAGAAAAATTTAACAATTACTTCTATCCACTTTTTGCAAAATTCTACAAAGGTAACAGTACAAACAGTCTTAAGATCATTTGAATAAAAATTTATATTGCCTATCCCCATTCAAATATTTTGCCCGCACACTATGATCTCACCAACTTCGCAAAATCCTGTTCTCATTTTTAGGAAACATATGACAAAAAAACATCCTAAAGACCGCAAAAAAGAGCTTTAAGTGTTTTACCATTTTCTATCCTTAATAATATCAAATAAAAAATGGGTAGTATAACTTCCCTGCACGCTTTCAAAACTTCCCGAAAAGCATCAAAAAACATCCTTAAAATAAACTGTAAATATACATTTTTCAAAGAAATGACTAAAAATAAGCATCCGTAATAGAAGGACGAGCAATCGCTTTTGACAAAATCACAGCAACAGTCCTACCTAATTTTTTAGACTGTTCATCACTCTGACCATTTGCAGAAGCAGTAGCAACCACACCTTGATACACCTGCTCAATCAATTTCTCTTGTTGCTCAGAACTTAGCTTAGAAAGCTGCATTATAATATCTGGAAAAGACACCGCCAATCTCTCTATAAGCATCTCCTCCGTCACATCAACCTGTTGAGAAGAAAAAGAACGATCAAATAAAAATTGATAAACTGCAGCATTTCGAGAAACAAAAAGGCTGGCAAAAAAAACACAAAACACAAATAAAATCAAAATAACACGGCGCCCGCAAGACCTCATTATCTCTTACCTAAATATTACAACATAAAAGCAGATTCCATCACACAACACTCATCGAATTTTCAATAAAAAAATTTCAATTATCAAAAACACCGCACCTGCACTAACTGGAAAAAAAATCATATTTCCCCTCTTGCACCACATACCCCAAAATACTAAGTACCTCAACTTCCTCCCTTTGTAATACTTTATCGAACTTGACATCAAACCCTAAAAAGCCTGACTGAGGAAATCCTCAGCCAGGCCAGACAATCTAAGGGATCCACGCGGGGGGGGGGGGAGGAGGTTCCCTGATCGTCTTCTCGCACCAACCACTAAAATAGCCGATGCAATATTCCTGCTATGGAACAAAATGTTTTAAACAACAAGAAATTCTTATCATCTTCCATGAAAAAAATGTATAAAAAATCATAAATCGCTAAAAAGTGGAAAAATTGAGGCAAAAAATACTCAAAATGATCCAGTTTGGAGCAATTTTATCTCGGAAAGAATCAAGAATCTATGATCATCGTGATTTTTATAATAATTCTTCCAGAAACTTCAGTACCATAAAAATTTTACAAGCGCTTCATATGAACTTCCCCTATAAAAAACAAAGCGCATAAAAGCAGCAAGCACTTGTTCAAAAGTTTTCACTGCAATAAGCAAAATATAAACTTTTAGCTCTTTAAGATGATAGAAAATTAAAATTCTAAGCGCAATTTATTACGAATCATTCACTACCGAAATTTAAGGTTTCTACGGATTATTTTATAACCAGCAATAGACTCCAACCACTATCATAAGTGATAAAGATTAGTGGAGATATTTTTTTCCATCTCTTAAACTTTCTCACAAAATGATAAAAAGGCAATTTCTATATCCAAAAATTGCTCTATTTCTCTCTTCTTTAAAGAGATAATATCTTCGTTTTGCTACTCGCATTTCTTTCTGGGATGATATTCCTCGCAAAAACTGTACATCATTGTACTAATAATTCACGGCATTTGCTTTAAAGAGCCCCCCTACCTTGCATCTAATCCATCTCCCAGCACCATATTATATTTACCTGCTCCCAATGTTTCCGACATGCTCTTGCCTGTAGATAACTCATGAGAAGCATATTTATTCCTTTCTCAAACGCTTTTTATCCATATTTTATCCCTCTTGTGACACGTAAACAAACAATTCTTTCGATTCTGGATAAGAGGTTTGAAATGAGAAAATATTTCTCTATTCAGAATTCTCATTTAAGTTGTAAAGAATAAATTGCCATTATAAATTAATATATTGATCAATTAACAGATACTGTCCCAACATGCGTTAAATAACTACCATTATAGCCTCATCTCTATAAAAATGCCGTTAGCTGATACATCTGCTCATCCATAATTAAAACATCAATAATCTCATGCAAAAAACACAATGCACGCACCAAAAGCAATAACTCTTCGAAGGCTTACTAAAATTCCATTTTTGCGCTTCTAATTGAGAAAAACCAAAGAATGAAACATATTAACAAATATAATTATGCAAAATCTACTTTTTTGTCTTTGATATCATCAACCAGTAAACGTGGATCACGTGCAAGCCAAAATGTAACTATTAGCCTCTCATTATTTTCATTTTTTACAGGAGCAAGACAAACCGTTTGTTCTAAAATGAGTCCTGCATCTTTAAGCCATTGTTCTATTTGTGAATCTGAAAACCCAAGATGCATATGTGCATGGTAAGAATATGAAGGCTCCGTCGTATAGCGAACAAAGTCCACAATCAGCAAACGTCCATGAGGGCGCAAAACACGTGCCGCCTCGTTAAGAGCCATTTCAGGATTTTCAAGAAAATGTAAAGCCCAGTAAAGAATGACCAAATCAAAAGTTGTATCTCGAATAGAGAGATGCAAAACATCACTATCAAGTACAACTTCAACTGCACGTGTATAAAGACCTGAAAAGAATTTTAAGATAGGGGCTGTATCTACACCAATCCCCAACATTGTATCAAATTGTTTATCGCCAACGATTTCAAGTAAGGCACTTTCCACTACATAATCCGCAATATGGGAAAATCGAAATGTATTCCATTGTGCTTTGTTTTGTGAAAAATATTTCTTCCCCCTTTTTCGACGCTGCTTTTTAATATCTACCAAATGCACTAAATCGTGTGCCAGTTTCACATCATGCTTTGGCAAAGATGAAAAAGCAGTCATCACAATATCTTTACCCAAACAACCATGACAAAGCTTAAAATAAATCCTATTTCCCTTTTGATAACACTCTATCAACTGTGCCTCGTACAATAAATGCAAATGCCACAAAACACGAGATTGCGACTGACCAAGGATAAAAGTAAAATCAGAAATCGTTAAATCTTCGTGGCACAAGAGCACAAGAACACGCAAACGAGTTATCTCTGCCATCGTTTTCAGGGACATAATCGCTGCATCCAAACTTACTACTTTTTTCATCAATATTCCTCTCTGCTCAGATAAGCATTTATTCCTATTAATAGAAAATCAAGTAGAAGGCATAGAGTTGCATTACTTCTGTTTATTACATTGTTTTCCAACAAATTGAACAACAAGCAACCCCTAAACTAACGGTCCCTTATTCTCGTGATGATAGCGAAAATATTGAGGCTATAACCACAAAACTGCATACAAAAACTTACAACTTTCTTTTATAATTTGATAAGTAACGGGTATTTGTACATGTCCTAGCATATCAAGTATGATACATATTCCACGAAGGATATAATCAGGATTTTATGCTCTCATTTCTATCTTATGAGATGCGAAAATCAAAGCTTTTCAACATGATGCACGCACTGTCTTTTGAAAAATAAAAGCAATATCAAACACCATCCTCATTCTTTCAATCAAGTTTACACAAGATACAAAATCCTAGCGTGTAAGCGGCTTATAATTTACACGCCTAAGATTAAGAGATTCTGCACCGAGACGGCGAACCTTATCAGCCTCATATTCAGCAAAATTACCTTCAAACCATTCCACATGACCATCACCTTCAAAAGCCAAAATATGTGTTGCCAGTCGATCAAGAAACATACGATCGTGTGATATGATCATCGCACAACCAGCAAAATTTTCCAACGCATCTTCCAATGCACCTAAAGTTTCCGTATCAAGATCATTTGTAGGCTCGTCAAGAAGAAGAACATTGCCTCCCTCCTTTAAAAGTTTAGCCAAATGTACGCGATTGCGTTGTCCGCCTGATAAATTTGCCACCTTCTGCTGTTGATCTGCACCCTTGAAATTAAACGCACCACAATAAGCACGACTATTCACCTCATATTTCCCCAACTTAATAATGTCATTTCCGCCAGAAATTTGCTCCCAAACGGTTTTATCACCGACCAACGAATCACGATTCTGATCAACGTAACTCATGTGAACTGTTTCACCGATGCGTATTTGACCTGAATCTGGCTGTTCCTGTCCCGTCAACATTTTAAACAAGGTAGATTTTCCCATACCATTGGCACCAATGACACCAACAATACCACCAGCAGGAAGTTTAAAAGAGAGATCATCAATTAATACACGTTCGCCATACGCCTTAGAGAGATTATCAACTTCAATGACAACCTGCCCTAACCTTTCCCCAATAGGAATAATAATTTGCGCCTCTCCAGGACGACGCTCCCGTGCAGCCTGAACTAACTCATCATAGGCCCTAATTCGAGCCTTTGATTTTGATTGCCGCCCCTTTGGACTAGAAGCTATCCATTCTTGCTCACGTGACAATGCACGCTGACGAGCAGCTTCCTCACGACCTTCCTGAACCAAACGCTTAGCTTTCGCTCCCAAATAAGCGGAATAATTTCCCTCATAAGGAATACCTTTACCGCGATCTAATTCTAAAATCCAACCCGTTACATTATCGAGAAAATAACGATCATGCGTAATCAAAAGCACCGCACCGGAATATTCACATAGATGCCTTTCAAGCCAAGCTGTAGTTTCAGCATCCAAATGGTTTGTAGGTTCATCCAAAAGCAATAAATCGGGTTTTGACAAAAGTAATTTACAAAGAGCAACACGCCGCTTCTCACCTCCTGAAAGTTTTGCCACATCCTCATTTGCTGGTGGACAACCAAGAGCAGCCATAGCCATTTCCACTTGACTTTCTAAATCCCAAAGATTCTGGCTATCGATAATATCCTGAAGTCGTGCACTTTCATCAGCCGTCTCCTCACTATAATTCATCATTAACGCGTTATAACGCTCAACAATTGCCTGCTTATCCGCAACACCTTCCATCACATTACCGCGCACATCTTTGCTTGTATCAAGAAGAGGTTCTTGCGGTAGATAGCCACAACGTGCCCCTTCAGAAAGCCATGCCTCTCCCGTATATTCCTTATCTAGCCCAGCCATAATACGTAAAATAGTCGATTTACCTGCACCATTCGGTCCTAAAATACCGATCTTTGCATCTGGATAAAAAGACAAATGAATATTTTCTAAAATTTTTTTATTGCCGTAAGCCTTGTTAAGCCCAGCCATATGATAGATAAATTGACGTGCCATAAATTTCTCTTTATACTACACGGTATTAAGGGTTAAGACTTTTAAAGGATTGCTTTTGCTTTCTTCAAACTGCGCGGTAAGCAGTGCGTTCGTTGTATTAAAAGTTTTTCTTTTATATTGATATATTTTTTCTAATTTCACAAGCTCTATTACGGTTCTGAATGCAAAAAAACGTCCCTTTAAAGAGCAAAAAGAAAATTTTTTTAGCTGTACCTGAAACGTGTTATCAAACACCGTCTTTCTTTTCTCTCCAAGATATAACAGTGTTTTTTTATCGTATTAAACCAACTTACCAATGCAATAATGTATCTGTACCACCCCAAAAAACGATTCTCTATGCCCCCTCTTTTTTTGCTTTGTGGGCTTTACACTATGCAGCAAGAAACCCTTCTTTTTTTTCATCAATTTTGTGTTATGGAAAACAATGGACTTCCCCCCTTGCATTGATGTGGCTTAAGTTGCGCTTACAAAACGAACGCCGTCTTATGGGATCTGACGTCCCAAGCTTGAAGATCATGAGGGCTTTGCGCCGTCACATAGCAATTAGTGACTACAGTGCGCTTTCCATTGGTGCATGGTTGCAATTCGTAGAAAATTATAAAATAAATTCTAAAAACTTATCCATTCCCCTTTTTTGGCTTGATAGTTATAAAAATAATACCAACATCCACGAAATCATTTCAAAACTTCAAGATAAAATATAACCCTTTAAAGGTATCACAAAAGAAAGTTTCTTAACAGGAATATATTCATGGAAAAAAAAGCCTTAATCGTCATCGATATGCAAAACGACTTCTTGCCAGGTGGAGCACTTGCAGTACCACAAGGTGATACCATTTTACCTGCTGTCAATAATCTCATAGACCATTTTAATCATGTCATTTTAACCCAAGATTGGCATCCTAAAAACCATTGTAGCTTCGCTTCCTCCTATCCTGAAAAAATACCCTATGATACCGTAAATCTTGACTACGGCCCCCAAATCCTTTGGCCAGATCATTGCATACAAGGAACACAAGGAGCAGAATTTCATACATCTCTCAGAGCTGAGAAAGCGCAGCTTATCCTTAGAAAAGGCTATAATCAAAAATTTGATAGCTATTCGGCTTTTTTTGAAAATGATCAAAAAACACCAACAGGCTTACAAGTTTATCTCAAAGAACACGGTTTCACAAAGCTTGCTATGTGCGGCTTAGCAACCGATTTTTGTGTAGGATTTTCTGCACTGCACGCTATACAATGCGGCTTTAAAGTGAGCGTTTCATTAAACGCCTGTGCTGGTATTGATCTAAATGGATCACTTAACACAATGCTTAAAACCATGAACGAATCCGGTATAGAGCTCTTAATGTCCTCATAAAATACTTTCTTTTTATTGCAATGCATAAAAATTTTAATTTATGTAGATACAACATGCTTATTCAGATAGGTGGCGCTTAAAACGAAGAGAAGAATAAAATGCCATTCCAATAATACAGACCCCCACTAGTCCTGTAAATACTTCAGGAACCAATATAACAGTTTGCAGATACATAATCACTGCGAGTACCAAAATCGCATAAAAAGCGCCGTGCTCCAGATAACGATAATGTAACAATGTCCCTGATTCGACCAACATAATCGTCATAGAGCGAACATAAAATGCACCTATGCCAAGACCAATTGCAATAATAAAAAGATTGTGTGAAAAAGCAAAAGCACCAACAACTCCATCAAAAGAAAAACTAGCATCTAGAATTTCTAGATAAAGAAAAGCACCTGCTCCCCCTTTTGCGACCGTAGTTAAAGATCTTTTTGGAGTATCCAACAGCGAACTAACAGCTTCAACACCTATAAACGTCAAAAGTCCATAAAGACTAGCAAGTAAAAAAGCCATTTTATTTTCTGTTACAATCTGTTCTGAAAGGAATAATATCAAAACCAAAACAATTGCAATATCAATACCACCAAGCACCCCAAGCTTTTGAGCAGGTTTTTCTATAAAAGCGAGCCAATGTACCTCTTTTTCAAGGTCAAAAAAATATTTTAACCCAACCATCATGAGAAAAGTTCCCCCAAAAGCCGCAATACCTACATGAGCATCCGTTAAGATTGCAGCATACTGATGTGGCTCCCATATCGCTAATTTTACTGCCGAAATTGGATTAATCCCAACCGCCACAACAACAACCAGTAACGGAAAAACAATCCGCATCCCAAACACAGCTATCAAAATGCCCCATACCAAAAAACGACTGCGCCATAACGAATCCATTTTTCCAAGAATCCGTGCATTAATAATAGAATTATCAAAAGATAAAGAAATTTCCAAAATTCCTAAAACGCAGCAAATAAAAAAATATTTAAAAAAACCAGTAATACTTCCTGTTTCAAACCAACCAATAACCCCTCCCATAAAAATGCCAACAATCGTGAAAAAAAAAGCCCATCTAAAATAGCCTAATAGGGCCATGATCATTCCTCAAAATTTATTTCTTTAATTCATCTTCTATGATACAGAGTGAATATGGTACATATCTGAAGATTGCATATATTAACGCAAAATAGACAGAATCTACATGGCGAACCTATATGGAATCTCTTACAGAAAAAGCAAGAGAAGATTGGTTAATTTTATCTGAAATACATACCAATCTTAAATAAGATGTATCAAAAATCACCTTCTATCCACTAAAATTAAAAAAATAAAGAAAAATAAAGTTATAAATATTGACATTATATCATGAGATATTAATACATAGTGTGCCTTTATCGGTCAAAACCGATACCGTGATGATTTACTGAGGGAGATAATTCGTGGCACGTCCTGAAACTGAATCAAAAACTATATTTGGAAAACGTTTACGTTATGTACGCCTAGCTTTAGGGGATCCATCACGTGAAGCACTGGCTAAAAGTTTTAGCATGACAAAAAACTCTATTGCTTTTTATGAGCGCGGAGAAAGAGAACCAAATCTTGGTGTATTACAGATATATCGCACGCTGTACGGTGTCAATATTAATTGGCTTTTAACTGGACAGGGAAAAATGTTTGACGCAGAATATACAAAAGGTGACTTTGACTGGAACTATTTTATAAAAAAAATTGAGCGGCTTGAAGAGATTTTTGCGAACAGTGATCATAGTGAAAAACTAGATCAAGAAAAAATCGATAGCTCTTATGAAAAGTTGCAGCAGTTTTTGACAAAACAAGGCTTATCTAATAGCCTTAACTCAAAGGCTGCAACCTCTTTGATTGATACGAAGGCAAAAATGGCCAATTCCTATACCCTTAGCCTGTTCATTGATTTACTCATTCGAAGTGTATCGCAAAAAGAGATTATAGCCAATCAATAGACATCTTTATCACAAAGAATAATAAAACAAGTAAATTTATCAGTACGGAAAGAAGCACTTTTACTTTTTCCATGCTGGTAAAGTCTTGTTTACTTTATAAAATTTGTTTCTATAATAAAATCATTAAAGCTATCTGTTTAACTACAAAAAAAAATTCTAATCGAAATAAGAATACAGCCTAATTAAAATTAAAAAATAATTTTTTATAGTATAAAATACCTATTTATACATTATTGACAATAAATATTTTCTTGTTACAAGATAGGATTCTCATAGAAATTATTGTTTAAGATCAAAAAAATGAAGGGGAATATATTGACTACCCACTATAGAGACATACCTTACTGTTATAGTCAAATTGGTTGAATATTTATCCTGCAAATTATCGGCTATTTTATGAGGTGGAAAGCATGTTTTTTGAGGTGTTTCAAGGAGTTCACAATCAATGGTACTGGCGTTTAATTTCAGGGGACGAACAAAAAATCGCTTTTTCTAGTAAAGGCTATCCAACGAAACAAGATATCCTAGTAAACATTGAGCAGATAAAAGAAATTACGCATAAAGCGCTTATTAGGGAACTACAACCTTAACGTTCTTTGCTATTAAAACAAAAATTTTTCCTTTGTATATTGGGAATATCTTACCACATTTTGGTGACGAATGGAGAGTAACTTATTTTCCCTCGATAGAAAGAGTTTTTTGTGTAATTCCTAGCATACATAAATACTGTTAAATAAAGCTTTTTGCAAACGCTATTCCTATCTCCAAACCGACAACTAAATTTCTCTTGAATCTATCAATCTGCAACTTTCTCAAATCTTCAGTCTTTTCGCAATAGTAATAAACGTAATAGAACACACTCAAATTATGAATATGATTTTTCTGTCCAATCATCATAACCTATACGTTTGCTTCATACTTTTATAAAAACAGGCATCCTTCTTTCTTGCTACTTCCATGCTTTTTTATACCTGTTAGTTGAGGTTATTTTATCCATCATATACCTCGTTCTCCAAAGAAGAATACCACCCCTCCAACACTTTTTTCAGCAACATGTGCATTACCAGAAACTTTTACGTTGCCACTGACAACGACCTTCCCATAAACTTAAATGGTTTCATAAACCATAACATTGGAAAAAACTTGAAGGTTCCCTAAAAACATAAGCTCACCACTAACTCGTTCGTTATTTTTATGGTAAAAATTAGTTCTTTTGCTATCCTCAAACTCTTTAATCACTTTTCTTAACGTCTCTAAAATCTTTTAATACACAGATCCGACGCAAAATATGAACACAATCACTTTTTCGTGCTATCTTCAGATTTAATCTGTTCATGATGTTGTTTCATGGCTTCTTCATATTGCTTAATTTGTTTTTTCAGTTTTTCAATTGTTTGTTCACGTCTTTTAATCACCATATTTTGCTCTCTAATCGCCCTATCTCGTTCTTCAGTTATCTTCATAGAATCCCTTAAAAACTCATGCTTTATATTTCTTGCCTCTTCTTTAAGAGCTTTAACCTGATCGCGAGAATAAAAAAGTAACCGAAACATAATCCCACTAAAAAGCAAAACAACAATCACAGCTCCTAATAAAATTTCATTCAAACTCATTTTAATCTCCTTTAGTTGCTATTAAATCGATCATCTCGATTCATTTGTTTTATTTCGCCTTTCATCAAAAAAAGAAGACGAAACCGCATATGCTAAGTGCAACAAATTGCACTTAACACCCTTTATTCTCTCCATCAAAACACGCTAACCAATGATGCAACGCAACCCCATAAAAGCTGTAAAAATCCACACCCTCTCGCCAATTATTTGCACCGTATTTTTTACATAAAACATAAGAATACAAATAATTTCAAACGATGCTAACAGCTCAACAAACCCAATAGCCGCCTCCCCCGCATCGCCCTTTCTTACCTCTTTCATATCATATAAAATGTAGCTACCTATGCGAGTCTCTTTATCATTGCGAAAGGATTCATAGCCGCAAACCTCAGCATGACAGTAAACTTCTGCCTTCCCATGAATCTTTGCATAATCGCAAATTAAAGCGTTGACGTAAGTTTTAGAATTTCTAGAAATCTCTACAGAGTTATAAACTTGGGCATTGCCGTATACATGAACACCGCTGTAAACCTGCACATTGCTACTAATCTTAGTACTACAATAAATCTTTGTAATGTTGTGGACATGTAGCCTATTGCAAACCCCTACTTTACCATATACTGGCGCACTTCTGTAAACACAAATGAGGCAGAAAACAGGAAATATACAATATATCTGCACACTATAGCTATCATTATAAACACGAGCATCGTTATAAACCATGGCGTCAGCAAAAACATATTCATCTACAATAAAGCATCTACCGCTCGTATTAGATTTTACCCAGCAATCACCTTTGTGACCGAAAGCACCTTCATACTCTATAAAATTATTACGACCACTTTTTTTGATGTTTTCAAAGTTTCTTAACACACGCATACGATATATCGTCTAACAGTAACCTAATCTATTAAAACAAAAGGAAAACAAACCTTCTTCATCCATGAATTTGTATTTTTTCTACAGGCCCCCCCTTACCCTTAAGGCTGTAAAGCCTCGCTATATCCGTGCATCATCTGAACGCGGAAATTTCTTATAAATGCCAATGTTTGGGTATATCTTGATTTATAATGGTGCTGCGTATACTATCAGTAACATTTCATAAACACACCAAGTGTATCTCCGTCTCTGGTTATACGCGTCCACCCTGTCACAACCGTGGAACTAAGCAACCATTTTTTATTGATTCGAATCTGAAAGTGTATGCGGACATTTTGTTATTAGTTAAAAACAACTCTATATCCTTCATAAGCGAAAAGCTACGCATGGATATTTTGACGCTCCTTGTATCATATATTCTGGATTCGCAGCGCAATATTAACGCTATAGCGTAAATGTGTAAAGGTCTAAAAATGAAAAAGACTGAAAAAGATTGGTTTCAACGCTTAATTGAGTTAATAAAAAGTGATGGACGCACGATGATTGAAATAAGCAAAGCTGCAGGCTGTGGACAAAACTACGTACAACAAATGATAAACGGGGGGAAAAGACCCTCTGTAGACAAACTTATGGCTATTCTCAACACACTCGGAAATGCTAGTGCCATATATGTAATAACTGGTTTTAACATCTCCGATGAAGATTTAAAACTCATAGCTTTGATTTCGTCTGGAGATAAAAAGAAGATTGAAGCTTTAAATATTCTGTTGACTGATCAGAATTTGTAGAGGTTTCTACTATTTTCAATATTTCTTTTTTTTGAGCTGTAGATAAAGCCTCCCATTTCACGATAATATCAGATAAAGTAACCTCAAATTTTTTGTCATTCTTCATAGCTATACTCCATGCAGTCAAACTATATAACGCCAAAACGTTTACATATACCCCATACCTTAGAAAAATATTTGCAATAGGCCGTATGTCAGCAGTTGTATACAAACTGGTTTTATAAAATCAGATGAAATTCTGTTAATTATGTACCATTATGAAATAAAAGACATCACACGTTCCAGACCTTTTTATGAAAAAACTGGTATCATCACTTTTATCAATAACGCTAATAACGTTATGAAAATTTTGCGATTCGAACCAATAATTAATCTACGTGAAAATACCTCTAAAGACGTTGCTGAACTTTACGTGAGAGAATACAAAAAGCTTATTTTGAAAGAAATAATACATCACAATTCTATTCTACACAGCACTATCTATGTTTTTAAACAATATCACAAAACAAGAACATAACAATGCAATATTGTATAGCTCTTATGAACAGCAGTGTTGCCTAAAACGCTATAATATACCTTTCAAAGAAAGGCACTTTCCCTGTGAAAGCATCCTTGAAATACCGGCAGAGAGATCTAGCATGAACAAAAATGCAATACTTAAAAAGATACAATGGGCCACGCCCTAATGATCTCCGCACATAAATTGCACAACATTTACCAAAAGAAAAAAGAATCTCAACTTGTAAAAAGAAAGCATCAACAAATGTTATCATCACTGATTACATGATACACATAACATCTATGAACTACATTTTTTGTACAAGCTTGCATCGTGATAGTGCAGTTAGGATCATCCCAAAAGACGTAACAGATAATACCATTCATTTAAAACAGATATTTTTCTTTTGATTCTACTTAAACTAATGCCCCCTTAAAATTAGTCTTAGTGTGATAAAGCATTCATTTGTGAGAAAAGCAGAAATAAACTCTCATAAAAAATTTTAGCACTCTGTTTCGTGAAAAATGTAATGCAGTAGAAATTTAAAAACTAACACATGAATTAAATAAGATGAACAGCGATACGCTCAGATACTACAATGTCATAAATGAAAGTCTTTTTAGCTATACTGAAGAAAACATGGTATCACTCTATACAAAAATTAGATAGAAGACCGCTTAAAATAGAACGACCAAAAATAGAACGACCAAAAAACTTCAGAATAAACTAAAGAGACAAATCTGAAGACTTCATTATATAATATTATTTTATTTAATGGTGGGCCCGGAGGGACTCGAACCCCCAACCAAGCGGTTATGAGCCGCTGGCTCTAACCAATTGAGCTACAGGCCCCACACAGATCGCTTTTCTCTAAACTAAAACGCTCCATGATACAAGAGCCTACCTGAATTATAGCCCATCTTTTTCTCCTTTTTCTATCGGTTTTTTTCTCAGTGCCCTAATTTCTTTACAAGAACTCCCAAAAATGAGAAAGTAGTGAACTAACAAATATAAAGGAATAGATATGATAAAGATAATTTTCCAACCGTTGAATCATTATAAAGTTAAAACAATTATGATAGCACTCGCATTGCTAGCCAGCTCACTCCCCATGCATGCTGGAGAAAGCAAAATAAAAAACGCAACTATTAGAGTTACTGCAACTGGCGAAAGCCAAGCAGCACCGGATATGGCGATTATCAACTTAGCCGTTGTTACAAATGACAAAACTGCCCAAAAAGCATTAGCAGCCAATAATAAATCTATGAATGATATTGTAAATGCTTTTAAGAGCAATGGCATCCAAGCAAATGATTTACAAACATCCGGCTTATCTATTTATCAATCCAACCCCGACAAACATCACGAAAAAAAGAACAATGAAAAACTATATCATGTTTCAAATTCTTTAACAGTGCGTATTCGTGATCTTGCCAATGCTGGTAAAATATTTGATCAAGCAGTAACGCTCGGCGTTAACTCAGTTAATGGCATTACTTTTACCAACGCTGATACAAAGCCATTTTATCAAGAAGCACGTAAAAAAGCTATCACTAGAGCCATTGAAAAAGCTGAAACTATAGCACAAGCAGCAAATTTAAAATTAGGAAAAATCATTGAAATCAATGAAAATAATGATGATTATTATCCAAGTCCACGCCTTATGAGCAGTGCAACCCGTGCAAGTTACGCCGATACAAATTTTTCAGGAGGAGAGTTGGGCTATAACGTCAGTGTTACTGTAGTATTTACTATAGACTAAGTCGTACAATCTTATCAATCATGGCAAATTATTGCGCAAAAAGATTATATTACCGGCCTTCACAAAGAAGACCGGTAATATAATGGATATACGCTTCTTCAGATAATAATTCATCTTCATAAATTTCTATCTGTCCACGCGCAGAAAATTGTGTTTGATGCACCGTCTGCCAATCTCCTGACACCAGTGGATGCCACCATGGAAGGTCTTTTCCCTCATTAATCAACCGATAAGCACAATTTTCTGGAAGCCAACGAGCTGTTTTAACAGTTGCAACATCCAACGATATACAGTTTGGAACAATTGATTTGCGATGAACATAGTCCCGACACTGACAAGTTTTCTCATCTAAAAGACGACAAGCAACACTAGTTGCATAGATATCACCAGTATCATCATCTTCTATTTTGTGCAAACAACAACACCCACAGCCATCACAGAGGCTCTCCCATTCAGAAATGGAAATTTCTTCTAGTTTTTTCACTTGCCAAAAAGGAATTTCCTTACACATAAAATCGACCATATTTGTTAAATAAAAAAATCTCTTAAAATGAGATAAATAAAATTTAGTTTTTACAATTTCATAGATTTTTGTTTCTTAAAAAACACCAAATCCACTACATTGCCTCAAGACGATCTTTTTAAAACAAATTCAATAAAGATGTACTCTATCTTTAGTAAACATCTCACATGAATGTATCAAAAGCTCCATTATGAGCGAACACAAAAAATAATAAAACGCGCAATTTCAAATATCTTATAATCTAAAACAACAACATAATTAGAATGGAAACTTCAAACTCCCACAGCACTACGTAAATTGCTTGTGTAAACGGCACTGTGGTACAAAAAAATGCACCTTTGTTATCAAAAAGTTGATTCACCCCAAATAAACCACTCTTAAAATATCACATCTCTTAATAAACTTACAGCTACATACAGGTTAATGCTTTAGATATCATTCATTCCGTTGAGAAATCACCACATATCTGTCATTTTCATAGAGAGTAGCACAGATATCAAAGCTAAGAGAAACACCGAACACTGCAGATTCTATATAGAATTCAACACCTGCTTTGCAATTTTCTCAAAAAAGCTCTTAAGAACTACATAATATGTCTTTCCCTCACATGCATCAAAAAAAGAGGCATCTTTGAAAATGTACAAATCCTCTTATTTAAGAATCGAGAAAACTACGCAATTTGCGTGAACGGCTCGGATGCTTCAATTTACGAAGCGCCTTTGCTTCAATTTGACGGATACGCTCCCGCGTGACTGAAAATTGTTGACCAACTTCCTCCAGCGTATGATCAGTATTCATCCCTATACCAAAACGCATTCGCAAAACACGCTCTTCACGTGGCGTTAATGAAGCAAGTACGCGAGTCGTTGTCTCCCGCAAATTAGCTTGAATAGCTGCATCAATAGGCAATAATGCATTCCTGTCCTCAATAAAATCACCCAAATGGGAATCATCTTCATCACCAACAGGCGTCTCAAGCGAAATAGGTTCTTTTGCAATTTTAAGGACCTTTCGCACTTTTTCTAACGGCATAGAAAGCTTGCTAGATAATTCTTCTGGTGTGGGTTCACGTCCAATTTCATGTAAAATCTGGCGGGATGTACGAACAATTTTGTTAATTGTTTCAATCATATGCACAGGAATACGAATAGTACGTGCCTGATCAGCAATTGAACGTGTAATTGCCTGACGAATCCACCACGTTGCATAAGTTGAAAATTTGTACCCACGCCGATATTCAAACTTATCCACGGCTTTCATCAAACCGATGTTGCCTTCTTGGATAAGATCAAGAAACTGCAGCCCACG
Source organism: Bartonella refiksaydamii (assembly GCF_902652675.1). Classification (NCBI taxonomy): domain Bacteria; kingdom Pseudomonadati; phylum Pseudomonadota; class Alphaproteobacteria; order Hyphomicrobiales; family Bartonellaceae; genus Bartonella; species Bartonella refiksaydamii. Next base: position 72,055 of record NZ_LR736291.1, on the reverse strand, counting down.
ATTAGTATACTTTTTTGCAATTGAAATCACAAGACGCAGATTAGCTTCCACCATTTCCTTTTTAGCAATCGTTGATTCGCGTTCACCTTTCTGCACCTGCGTAACAATCCGACGAAATTCTCCAATCGAAATGGCAGTTTCTTGAGCAAGATTTTGTATTTCGCTACGCAAACGTCGAATTTCTTTTGCTTCACGCATTGAAAATTCTTGCCAGCCAGGACTTGGCAAAGTCGCAATATAATTCATCCAATCTGCATCCAATTCACGACCTTGGTATTCTTTTAAAAAATCCTCATGACCAATGCCATAACTGTTGGCGATCCGTTTCAACTTACCTTCATTATGAATCAATCTCTTATTGATATCATAAAGCTGTTCAACTAAAGCTTCGATACGATTTTGATTCAAAGAGAGAGATTTCACTGCTTGAATCAACTCGCTCTTTAATTGAATGTATTTTTTTCTCTGAGCAGGTGAAAGAGCACCTTCTTTACGCTCTGCCAAACTACTCTCAACGTGCTGATCTTGTAATTTTCGCAATTTTACATAGGTTTGTGCAATAAAATCTAATGTTTCCATGACTTGAGGACATAGTTCGTTTTCCATTGCAGCAAGTGATAAGTTAACCTCATCCTCGTCTTCTTCATCATCTTCAGCACTTCTATTGCCTATAATCCCCTCCATATTACGCGTACCTGAAGACGTCTTTTCCTCTTTTATCGTATCAATTTCACTTCGCTCAACAAGTGGAGCTTGCTTAGCTTCTGGACCAGCATAGGTCATTTCAAGATCAATAATTTCACGAAGAAGAATACGCTGCTCTTTCAATTCCTCACGCCAAATAATGAGAGCCTGAAAAGTCAAAGGACTCTCACAAAGTCCTGCGATCATTGTTTCACGCCCTGCCTCAATACGTTTAGCAATGGCAATTTCACCTTCCCGCGAAAGCAGTTCAACAGCTCCCATCTCACGTAAATACATACGCACAGGATCATCAGTACGATCTGTCACCTCACGCTTATTAGTTGTCGTTGCAATCGCATGGCTAGAAGCCTCTACTAAATCACCACCCTCTACCGCAACCTCTTCTTCATAACGTACAGACTCGACTTCATCTTCATCATCCACGACATTAATCCCCATCTCGGAGAACATCGCCAAGATATCTTCAATTTGTTCGGATGTAACCTCATCGGAAGGAAGAACTGCATTCAGCTCATCCATTGTCACATAACCATTTTTTTTGGCAAGTTTAACCATTTTTTTGATGGCATCATCAGAAAAATCAAGAAGAGGATTATCCAAACTCGCTTGGCTTATTGCTTCTACATTATCTTTCTGTTCAACCTTTGTTGCCATACCATAACTCCACTTGATCACTACGCAGCTTCTACGTGATCAACTTTTTTGTGTTTCTCACCTAACTGATCAACAATTCCTCATATATACTTCCTCTGAGAGAAGATTACTATTGCTATCGGAAAGGATACATTCCGTACACGCCCTTCTTTCACACAAAAACGCGGGAAAACTCCAGAAGTTTCCCTGACACCTCTCAGCTTTTCTGAGATAATCCCCGCAGCATACAATAAGAACCACTTTCCCGCTTTTTCAAAAATCCAATCGTCATTCTTTGTAAAAATGTCGCTCTACATAAACTTCCTTATCTTAAGCCTTAGGTGACTGATTCGCATAAAAAAAGCGAATCATTTTATCGTATCTCGCTTATTCTTATCTATTTTTTCATCCAACCAACTTCCAAATCCTTCAATTAACGCTTCTACCGCTTGCATCTGCTCCAGCTCACTTTTTATCTCACGGAGCAAAACGAAGACCTCGCTATTAGGATTTTCTACGAGTTGTTCTTCAATATCTTGTAGTCTCTTATGTAGGTGGTGTTCTTGAAGATGCAAGTAGATGGCCTGTTTTAATACAGCACGAGCATCTCCTATAGGAGCTCCGACAAAAACAGTACGCATACCAATATTTTGCACAAGACATTTCATACGCTCTAAGAGAGCCTTTTGCCCTTTTCCTTCTAAAAGCGCAATCATTGTCTCCTTATCATGAAGTTGCTGATTCCCAAGAATTTCCAACATGGATCGATGAAAGCACACCAATTGAGTGTTTTGTAATTCCAACTCAGCAAGAACTTCAAAATTTTCATACCATAACTCAGGATAGTAAGCCAAAATCAATAAAATAACAGCCTCACGCACAGGAATAGATTGCGAAGAATTGCGTACTATATCAGAATTTGCCAAAATAGAAAAAGATTGATCTTTAAATATCCTGTTTTGAGAAGGTTGATAATATTGTCCAGCAGCTTTTTTTTTAGAAAATGAAGGACGAAAAAAATCAAAAAGTCTTTTTTTTATATCTTGCAAATAATAACGGCGTATACCTTCATCCTTAATCGTAAAAATTTGCTGTTTCAGTTGTTTTTCTAACGTTGCTCGTGCCTCCGGAGTTTCAAAATTCTTTCCATGAGTAGCATGCCACCACAAAAGCTCAATCAACGGGATTGCTTTTTGCAAAAAAGAAGAAAAAAGTTGTGCACCACCAGTAGAAATAATTTCATCTGGATCTTTACCTTGTGGTAACAAAACAAAGCGCACAGAAACCCCTGCTTTTAAAAGGGGCAGCACACGATCAGCAACACGAAAGGCAGCTTTTAAACCAGCGTTATCTCCATCAAAGCACAAAATGGGATCAGTCCCCATCTGCCATAAAAGCGTAATTTGCGCTTCAGTTAATGCCGTCCCCAAAGGGGCTACCGCTCTTTCAAAACCAGCTTTAGTCAACGCAATCACATCCATATACCCCTCAACAACTAGGAGTGAATGGATTTTTTCATCACCAACGAAGCGGCTATTTTTGCGAGCTGCTGCTGCATTATAAAGCATATTTCCTTTATGAAATAGCACTGTTTCAGGGCTATTGAGATATTTAGCCGGCGTATCTTTATCTAATGCACGCCCTCCAAAAGCCACTACACGACCACGTAAGTCTTCAATAGGAAACATAATACGATTTCTAAATCGATCATAGAAAACCGTATCATTTTCACCCACTTTTAGAAGTCCACAATCTTCCATTTGTTTTATTGAAACACCGCGCGCACTTAAAGCTTCTCTCAAAGCTGTACGCCTCATGGAAGCAAAACCAATCCGAAAACGCTCTACAAGTTTTGGCGTAACACCACGCGCTTCAAGATAACGACGCGCCTGCATACCTTCTTTACTGTGTAAACTGTGTTGAAAAAAATCCGTAGCTATTCTCATAACGTCATAAAGATCAGCCTTTTCAATTTGACGTTTATGGCTTTGTGGATCAAAAAGGGGTAATTTTATTCCCGCAAAATCAGCCAAACGCTCTACACTTTCTGAAAAGTGCAATCCATCAAGCTCACACAGAAAAGTAAAAATATCACCACTTACACCACAGCCAAAACAATAATAACGACCTTTACGATCATCACAATGAAAACTTGGTGTTTTTTCACCATGAAATGGACAACAACACCAAAAATCTCCTCGCGAAGGTTTACTTTTCCGAGGGTCAAAGATGACCCTTTGACCAATAACTGTCGAAATTGGTAATTTGGTGCGGAGCTCATCAAGGAAATCAGGCGGAAAACGCATTATCTCTCACAGAGTTTTGAAATTCTTTTTTGCATATTTAACGACTTTAGAGCATAATTCCAATACTTCCTTTTAAGCGATTGAAAAATTTTAAAGGTTCGACTGCATATAATTTTAGAAATGGAGAGTAAAAAAAGTGATAGAGTTCATTGTTCAACATCCGTGGTTAAAGACTCTTGGTTGGCTCATTATTCTTATCTTTGTTGCGCTTTTAGTTAACTTCTTAGCACGCAAATTATTCATTCACGGAGTAAAAAAGCTCGCTTCTTTCCTACCCAAGAACACAACCACCGATATAGGAAACACCATTCAGTACATGGCGAATATTGTTTCAGCTTATATTCTTTCAATAGGTGTTGATTTTATCCCAACATTGCCTGATACACTCAGCACTATTATAAGCAATGTTGCTAACGCGTTCATTATTTTTGTTATTGCACTAACAATTTCCGCTCTTCTCAATGTCATTAATATCATTTACGAACAACGGCCAACAGCGCGACTAAAACCAATAAAAGGTTACATTCAAATCGCTAAAATTGCACTTTTTGCTGTCGCCACAGTTTTAATGGTAGCCACATTGATTGACCGCTCGCCTCTTATTCTCTTCTCTGGACTTGGTGCTATGGCCGCTGTCCTTATGTTGATTTTTCAAGACACGCTGCTTTCACTTGTTGCAGGCATCCAAATTTCATCCACCGATATGGTCCGTGTCGGTGATTGGATTGAAATACCCAATCTTGGTGCAGATGGTGATGTTATTGAAATTGCACTTCATACCGTAAAAATTCAAAATTTCGATAAAACAATCACTACCGTGCCTATCCGTAAACTGGTGACTGACCCTTTTAAGAATTGGCGTGGAATGGAAGAATCTGGTGGACGGCGTATCAAACGATCCCTCTTCATTGACCAATCAAGCATCCGTTTTCACACAGAAGAAGAAAAAGAATATCTTTCTCGATTTAATTTGTTAGAAAATTATTTCACGCAAAAAATACCTGAAATTAATGAATGGAACGCTCAATTGGATAAAAATCATGATGTATTAGCCAACACCCGCCGTTTAACCAATATTGGAACTTTCCGTGCTTATGTCTGCGCTTATCTACAACAACATCTAAACATCGAACAAGACATGACCCTGATGACGCGACAATTACCTCCTACACCAAATGGTCTACCCCTAGAAATCTACTGCTTTACTAATACAACCGTTTGGCTAGAATATGAACAAATTCAAGCTGATATTTTTGACCACCTTTATTCCATTCTTCCTAGCTTTGGTCTAAAGATTTTTCAAAATCCAAGCGGCTACGATTTTAATCATGTATTAAAAGCAAAAGCAAAGTAAAACTATAAGTTTCAATTAGTCAATTTTTGAATCAACCGTATTCATAACAACAAAGAAAGAAAAAGTATCATGAACGGTTCGTTGGTGCTCCTTCATCTTGCAGGTGCTATTTCTTTACTTCTTTGGGCCACACGCATGGTACGCACAGGGGTTGAACGTGCCTATGGTGACAAACTTAAATACAAAATGCGTCACGTCATTTCGAAACCATTTTTTGCTGTAAGTTTTGGACTTCTTACAGCAATGATTTTACAAAGCTCTACAGCAATAACACTCCTTGTTGGCTCTTTTGTTGAGTCCGGTGTTGTCTCTCGATTAACAGGACTTATGGCAGTGCGTGGTGGAGAATTAGGATCAGCATTAGTTGTTAAAATTCTTTCCTATGACCTCACTATCGTTGTGCCACTTTGCCTCTTAATTGGCACTTTTATCTTCATGACAACTGAAAAACGTGATTGGCGTCAAATAGGACGCATTGTCATCGGTATTGGCCTTTTGATTTTGTCTTTACAAATGATAAGCACAGCCACTGAGCCTTTACGAGACAGCGCGATTTTACCTAGCATTATTGATTATCTTTCAACAGATTCCGTGTCTACTTTTTTGTTAGCAGCCGCATTAACTTACCTCTTGCACTCATCTATTGCAGGAATAATTTTGCTGGTCAATTTCGCCAATTATGATCTTATCCACGCTCAACTATGTGTTGTAATGGTTCTTGGCGTCAACTTTGGTTCTTCTCTTATAGCACCGCTTTTAACACGCAACGCTTCTCCTAATACCCGCCTCGTTCCTTTGGGAAATTTACTCATGCGTGGAGCTGGTTCAATCCTTGTCCTTATCTTATTTCTCTTCTTTCAACCACCAATCACATGGCTAGGCAATAACGCCTCTACTCAAGTTATCAATGCCCATATCATTTTTAACGTTTTCATTCTGCTTGCTGGAATACCACTCTCAAAATGGATTTTAAAACTGACCACGAAACTCGTCTATGTAAGTACAAAAAAAACGCAAACCGATAAAACGCTTAATTTATCTGATCAAACAGCTCTTGATGATAGCGTTCTTGATCGCCCAACTTTAGCACTTTCTAATGTCATGCGCGAAGTCATCCATATTTGTGATCTTGTGGATATCATGCTAGAAAAAATTATGGGACTTTATGAAAAACCTGATCCCGATATTATCCGAGAGCTTAACCAACTGAACACCATATTGGATAAAAAGCATATTGCAATCAAGCTGTATCTCGCACGATTAGCTGGACAGAAATTGTCTGATGAAGAAGCCCTTCAAACACAAGAACTTCTCGGCGCCTGTATAAAATTGGATCAAGCAGGAGATATCATTATTCATAATATGCTTATGCTGGTAAAAAAGAAACAACAAAAAGGCCTACAATTCAGCAGTGACGGATGGAGTGACCTCCTTCGTTTCCACGCTATTGTCCTAGCCAATGCACACATCGCATTTAATGTTCTTGTTTCGCGTGATACACACACTGCGCACTTATTGGTGCAAAAAAAAGATCAGCTCCGAAATTTAGAAAAAGAGATGAGCTTAAAACATTTTAAACGCCTTCGTGAAAGTGATCTCAAAAACGTAGAATCGTCCAGCCTTCACCTTGACACTGTGCGTGATTTGAAACAGATTAATTCCCTTTTAACCTCAATGATCTACCCAATTTTAGAAGCACAGGGACTTCTCCAAAGTTCCCGCTTGTGTAATCCTACTGAACAACAAACAGCCAAATCTTGACTTAAAGAAAACTTGATCAATGAATAAACCACATTAACCATGAGGTTTTAAATATTCGGATGTTTTGGTCAAATATCCTTATAAAACGTGTACCACTCTATAGCATCATCAAAGTAAGAAGTATACCATGATAAATGCAAATATCAGTCGAATTGCAACGATTATACTAATGTCTTACAGATTCAATCTACACAAACATTTTTTAAAGAGTTAAAAAAACGTTTTTCAACATCATATCAAACAAAATTTATACTGTATTGTAAAATTTATTTGTTACATTATTAATATAAGTTTATTTTTTTAAAGCTTTTTATAGCACTTTGTAATAAATATACTTTTAATTCTCTAATAATAATTTTATAGCTACTATTTTTCTTACATAAAATGGTTGCTAACTTCAACAATTTTTGATACATAGAATAAATCGTGTGTATTTGTGATTTTATAAATATAATGCTCCACGCATAGAGTGTTTGTGTTAGTTGAAAATCATTGAAGTAAAAAGTAGCAAAGTTCCACCAGCAATATCCTCCGTTCGAGCAAAAAGCAAGGCTTGACCTTTACAAAGCTTATCCTAATTAAAACAGGCAAAGGAGAGTATCATGGAAGACGCAAACATCGGCTGGATTGCAGCTATTATCATCGGCGGACTTGCAGGCTTAGCTGCACAGTATCTTATGAAAAGCCAAACGGGAGTGTTTCTAAACATTATTTTAGGAATTATTGGAGCCGCATTAGCCAGCTTTCTTTTTGGCCTTTTAGGTGTGAGCTTTGCTGGTTGGCTTGGCTATCTTATTTCAGGTTTTATAGGAGCTTGCATTCTCATATGGATAGGACGAAAAGTTAGATCGTAGGAGACTTATTCATTTTTTAAAACATCTTTGGTGCAAATGAAACTGTTAAAATATTTCCACCATAGCCTTAAATATTATAAACAGTTGTGGAAGGGTGGTAGGATATTTAAATCACGATTTTTTTGCATCTCCATCCTTCCATCGTTAACACTAAAAACGACAAAGATTTTTATAACTTACCGCCTCCTACCAGTGTCTGCAATCTATTTATACCGGCAAAGATGGCGACGTTGTTTTCATGATTACTTAATCCCGAAAAATCAAAGTAGGGATTAGATCTTGAGACACTACTTGTAAGACATAATCTATTCTACTCTCATCATGATCTCTAAAAATTGTTTTACATAAGCTTGCTAATTTTGTGACTCAGCTCTTACATACCTAATACTTTCATAAATATAATAATTTTAACTTTTTAAAATGCACTCTGCTTGTACTGATACAGTAGATACAGGAGAATAATAACATATTTTATCATTTTTATCTTTAATTATAGGAGCTATTTCATAGCTCGTTATTTGATTCATTTTCACCTTTTCTAAATCATTTAAATGAGTTTCTGTATTATAAATAATTCTACCACCTTTACATCTAAGTTTACATAGTTTGAGTATCTCTTCATTTTCTAAACTATTAAATAAGCTCTCCCCTACTTCTCATATTTCTTCTTTAAGCCTTCTCGCATAAGTAAACTCTTCATCTCTTTTTATGTGCATCACAAACAAATTTTAAAGTACGAAACGCTTTACTCCATGCTCCATTTCTATCAAGAAAATTTCAGAACACATTGTATGAAAGAGCTTGATTTAAATCGCTGTACATTATTTTTACCTTCTAATGATTTTGATCTTTTCTAATGCAAAATCAACCCATGATGTATTTTTGCATACCATTTTTTAATTACCTCTACAGTAAATTTCTTTGTACACGCTCTCATTTAAAATCTTGCTGACTTTGCATTCCCGCATTACAATAGAGATACCTATTTATATCATCTGGCACAGTATACGGGATGCGATTTTGGATGTAGAGTGAATGATGTCTGATCCTAGAGATTCCATCTTGCCACCTTTAAAGTGGCTTTCTGACCAAAATCCTCCAGTACCAGAAAACGTCCGTGATTGGCTCATGGAAACGGGCTCAATGACACTCCGATTACAAAACCACTGTACTCACTTACGTATCGAACCCCAGCGTGAATGTTTTATTACACATAACAAACTGCAAGAAGAAGCAGAACATCTTCCCAAGAGTGCACGTTATTGGCTACGCGAAGTCATACTGATGGGAGATGATCAGCCCTGGCTTCTTGGGCGTACTGTAATCCCCCAAGAAACCCTATTCGCACACAATCAAGCACTCATGCATTTGGGCGCTGTACCATTAGGGCACTATTTATTTAACAGTGGTAGATTGACACGTGATTACATCCACATGGGCCAACAAGGTGCATTGTGGGCACGTCGTTCTCGTTTGCGTTTAACAGGAAAACCATTGTTGCTAACCGAGCTATTTTTAACAGCTTCACCGCTTTACACAACAAACTCCGCATAAATGAAAGAGGCCATACTCCTCCCAATATAAGAAACAAATTGATTCTTATATACCTTTTCGGGGTGAGAGAATAAATTTTTCAAGATTACCTCAACAGCATATTACAAATGAGAGTTTCTTTTCATTACAACCCTTCAAATATAACACAAACTTTCCTTTATACTTTGAAGCTACGCTCCATGATAACAAAATCATCTCATTTAAATTACCTGTAGAATAGTAATCACTCTTGAAAAGACGGTAGCACTCAATAATGAATGCTTTGGAACATCAAAAAAAGCAACGACATGCTCCTATAAAAATTTTAAGGCAGTTTTTTCTTAACCACCTTATTTTCTCAAAAAGCTTGTTGGGATTGAAAACTATAAATCTTTTTTAGAAAAGTTAAAATACCGACTTATTTATCTCAAAAAAATATTCTTTCGTGCTAACTTTTATGAAATAAGAGTATTACTACTATTGTCTTCGTACTCTCTCTGCTCTGAGCAAGCTACTGGTAAAAAATAACTTTCAGATATCTTTAGCAAATGGATACGGTTTATCTCAATTTTTCACGAAAGCTACTACAAACTTTAGAAAAAACTATTTGCCCCGCGTAACATTCCTTGAGCCATGTTATAAGCTGACCGATATCACGTAATCTTTCAGCTTTTGTTTGTTCTGAAAAGCCTGCTTAACTTCCTTCTCATCAAACTGATAAGGAAAGAGATTCACGAATAACTTCCATTTCCGACTATTCCCCTATCAGAGCTAAACAACCAAGTTCTTTATAAATGAGCGTTATCTCCTCATGCTGTTGAAGTATTCTAATGAAAATAGACTGTATCTGATGATACTACACTTCTAGCTTCTCTTCATCAAAACAAAGAGTGCCATGATCCTTAACCGCAGCATACATTAAAAAAAGTGTAGAAAAACGCGCGCTATCTTGCATCTTTAAAGCAGTTTTGAGTACCATATCAATTTGAGCACGCAACACAGATTGCCCCAATTTGTTCAAACAAAAAACAGTTTTTCATCATTCCTTACACATTTTACTATGCACGATACAGAATAATGAACACTATATTTTTGAAAATCCAAAAACAGGACTTTACCTCTTTATGGAATAGACCTATACTCCTTGCCTTAAGCGAAACATTGTAAGAACAATATACATAGCATCTGTTATAGTTGTGCTTTTGTGTAGCGTTGATCATTATACCTTTCAGAAAATAACATTGTGGGCACACACTATGACACAAATTACCCCATCTTGCGAACCATGGAGTATAAGCAAACCTACAGCCCTCTTAGTATTAGCCAATGGAACAATCGTTGAAGGTAAAGGAGCAGGTGCTACGGGTATTGCCGAAGCTGAAGTGTGTTTCAACACCGCCATAACAGGCTATGAGGAAATTCTTACAGACCCATCATATACGCAACAAATCATTAATTTCACTTTTCCTCATATAGGAAATGTAGGCACAAACAACGAAGATATTGAAGATCTCACACCCTTGAATTGTCATGGTGCTGTTGGCGCTATTTTTAAAGCAGATATTACGAATCCCTCTAACTACCGAGCGAATGAAAACCTTAATCAATGGCTTAAAGCACGTAAAATTATTGCACTTTGCGGTATTGATACGCGTGCGTTGACAATTCTTATCCGTGAAAAAGGTGCACAAAATGCCATCATTGCGCATGATCCTCAGGGAAATTTTGATATCCCTTCTTTGAAGAAGCGTGCACAAAAATGGCTCGGTCTCATCAATCTCGATCTTACAAAAGAGGTCACATCAAAATCATTAAGGCAATGGAATGAAAAACCATGGGTATGGAATAAAGGATATAGTGAAAATAGTGTACACAATCTTCATATCATTGCAATCGACTATGGCATTAAGCGTAACATTCTTCGTCTTATGGCCACACAAGATGCACGCATTACTGTTGTGCCTGCACACACAAATGCAGAAGAAATTTTAGCAATGAACCCTGATGGTATTTTTCTTTCCAATGGCCCCGGTGATCCAGCCGCTACAGCCCAATATGCCATCCCAACTATCAAAACATTGATTGATCATAATTTACCACTTTTCGGTATATGTCTTGGTCATCAACTTCTCGCTCTTACTATGGGCGCAAAAACCGTAAAAATGCATCAAGGACACCATGGCGCCAACCACCCTGTCAAAGATCTTAACACAGGAAAAGTCGAAATTGTATCAATGAATCATGGTTTTGCCGTAGATGCTACATCTTTACCACACCATGTTCAAGAAACACATATTTCCCTCTTTGATGGTTCAAACTGTGGCATTCGTATCATTGGAAAACCAATTTTTTCTGTTCAATATCACCCTGAAGCTTCTCCCGGACCACAAGATAGTTACTACCTCTTTAAACATTTCAGCGAACTTATTATGAACTATAAAAAAATAGCGTAATTAAAGTGCTTTTCTTTTGGTTATTCTTCCCCGAATTGTACCCTTTTTCTGCACACAAACATATCGCTTTTCAGCAATAAAACAGCTCAATTTACTTATAGAATTAAATTTTTGCCTTTTGAATTGTCTTAGCAAGAAAACTCTGACCAGTTATCATTTTAAGCTGATTAGCGTACCCGTAAAGCAAAAACTATTATCGCAACAACAAGCACAAAGAAACTCCCGACAAAAGGTGCGCCAGAAAAATAAAACACCGCACCTTCGTGTGTAAATCGTTCGAAGAGAAACATATAAAAAATGGAGCCAAATATTAAGCTTAATGAAAAAATAGAGGCTATTGCTCCCTGTAATTCTCCTTGTGCATTTAGCGGCACCTGTGCTGAGGCAATAGCACGCATAGGTGCCTGAACAAGATACTCACCCATTGTACACACAAACACCAAATAAACCATCCACCCTTGTATTGCAAATGTGTATCCAAGCGCACCAGCCGACGCAAAAAGGAGCCCCACCATCACAATCCACCAGTTACTCCATCGCTTAGACAAATAGGGCAGAACGAGAGCTACGACAATAATCTGTCCTATCCCGAAAAAACTATACGATAATCCAATAGACAAAGAATTCCAACCATAGCGTTCTTTAGCAATGAATGCCCAAATGCTTGGCCATACAGATTCCGCAAACCAATAAAGAAAAAAGACTACTAACATCCAGAGAATCATTGGATACTGTCTGAATTGCAAAAGAGCACCCAAAGGAGTTGCACGCTTAATATCAAAAGAGCGCCTATTCTGCATATAAAGAGTTTCTGGAAGCATAGCCCACGCAAAAATAAAATTAATGAATGAAAAACAAGCGGCAAAATAAAACGGAATACGTAGCCCAAATTGGCCTAAAAAACCGCCGATAAACGAGCCTAAAATAAACCCCAATCCGGATGCAATTCCTAACAAACCAAAATTGCGCGTGCGGGTCCTGTCATCGGATATATCAGCAACATAAGCCGTACAGATTGCAAAACTAGCACCACTCATCCCTACTAAAAGACGCCCAATAAACACTATAGAATAGCACCATGCTATAGCACATATAAAATTATAAATAGCAAAAATGATAATGGAGATAAGCAAAATAGGACGGCGTCCGTAACGATCAGAAAGATTTCCAATAACAGGAGCAAAGAGAAATTGCATGACTGAATAAGCTGCCAGTAATTTTCCTCCCTTAATGGAAGCCTCACTAATCCCCTTTCCTGTCAACTGAACAAAATAGTCGGGCAAAATAGGACTAACGATTGCAATACCAATAGTATCCAATAACAAAGTAATGAAAATTAAAATAAGCCCACGGCGAATAAACTGCGAATTAAGTATTTGATCATTGATAGCATGCATATTGTGTTCCCTACTATCTTCTAAACCCTACCTCTTGTTAAAAACCGCTAGATAGCATAATTTTTTCTGATAAAAACTATTGTTAAAATAAAAGATTTTAGAAAAAACCAAAAAAATATTACAAATTTTTATTTTATCTGATACTCAGCACTGAATGCATTTTTGTAAAGCACCCTTCCCATTTTCAAGAATGATTCCGTAAATTTAATGAACGCAAATTTTATCATAATAATCTGCTTATATAATATATTAATATAAAAACAGCATTAATGTCTAAAATAAATATATATACACAATTATAGATTGTTACTTTAGTATTAATCACGTTTAAATATAAATTACGAACTTTATACACAAAATATATTATTATTCAATTAAATATATTCTTATTCAATTAAATAGTTTTGTATATTTGTCTATAATTTGTTATATGTTATCGCCAACTTAACGCTAAGCTTATTAGAACGGCAAAATATCATTTTCGGTGATTACTCGTTGACTCATTCTTAATATAAAAATGGTGAATAAAATGCGAAGAATATTCCAATTAATGTTAACCTCAGCTTTGGTTACAGGATGTGATATCCAAGATTCTACTGTGAACAAGAATAACCCAGAAAACAAAACGGAAATACAACAAACATCCGAAATAAATCTAGATCCGTATACTTTAAATAAACTAAATACTCTTCTTGAAAAACGTTCGAAGGTTAATGATCATGAGAGAAGAGAAATGATCAGCGCGCTATCCGAAGCTTTTCTAGGAACACCTTACCAAGCAAATATGTTACATGGGACAGAAAATATACCAGAAAAACTTATTATCGATTTTAGAGGTTTAGATTGCTTTACTTATCTGGACTATGTTGAAGCATTACGGAAATCAACATCACAAACAGAATTCATAAATAATGTTATAAAAACACGTTATGTTGATGGGAATATTAACTTTTTGAATCGGAAACACTTTTTCACCGATTGGGCTTATAGAGAATACAAACAAGCCAATGACATAACCGCACAGCTAAGTCCTCATGCAGTGAGCACTGAAAAGTATCTCAATAAAAAAGCTGATGGTGGAAATTACCTACCTGGACTACCAGTTGTTAAACGCAATATAACATATATTCCAAGTAACTTTATTAATGAAGAGGTTATAAGCCGTTTACAAACTGGTGATTTCATTGGTATTTATAGCAAACTTGCTGGATTGGATGTATCCCATGTGGGTTTCTTTATCATGACAGATAATGGCCCGATGTTACGAAATGCTTCTTCAAAAAAAGAAAATGAGAAAGTCGTGGATTCCCCTTTTATGGATTATGTTGTGAAAACACCAGGAATCGTCGTTTTAAGAGCTCTCCAATAAACTATACGGGGGATAGAAATATCCCCAACATTATCAAAATGTACTCAAGTCAGCATTTAAGTCATCAAAATAAATATCCAAATTCACGCAATTTATGCAGATACAACATTCTTGTTCATGATTTTAATTGCGACATCAGATAATTTTAATTTGGAGATCATAAAATTACCCTGCAATGCAAAATGATGAAGGCATTGGCCCACCACTATACATAAAAAGCCTCATTTTATTTCACGACGTTCCTTTTACCCGCAAATAACTGCTTATGCTTAATTAGCTATCAAGACCTTCGACATTCTAACTTTTTGACACATCATTGTTTTCTTATTAAACTCACACTCTCGTACGCATATTAAAGTTGAACAGCAAAAAAAGATATTGATTTTCAATCTATGAAAAAAAACAGGGAAAAGGCATTTTAGTGCTTACTTTCTTTGTCACTTAACCTATAAAATTATTTTAACCTCAAAATTTAATTTTGTCTGCCGCAATCGCGTACGGATATTTGTCATAGGGAAAAACCATGCCAAAACGCACAGATATAAAATCTATTCTTATCATTGGAGCAGGACCCATTGTTATTGGTCAGGCATGTGAATTTGACTATTCAGGTACACAAGCTTGCAAAGCACTAAAAGAAGAAGGTTATCGAATTATCTTAGTGAATTCCAATCCCGCTACCATTATGACAGATCCAGATTTAGCTGATGCGACTTATATTGAACCCATTACTCCTGAAATAGTTGCACAAATTATTGCTCTTGAACGACCCGACGCCCTTTTACCAACTATGGGAGGTCAAACAGCACTCAATACCGCTTTATCATTAAAGCGTATGGGAATTTTAGACCGCTACCATGTTGAAATGATAGGTGCAAATGCGGATGCCATTGATAAAGCGGAAGATCGTGCCTTGTTTCGCAAGGCGATGGCAAAAATTGGTTTGGAAACACCACGTTCTATGTTAGCCAATGCGACGGAACTCAAAGAAGAAAATCGTCAACAGCACGCAAAAACGCGCGATGAACTTAAATCGAGATTTTCTGGTGATACTCTTGACCAAGCACTAGAAGAGCTTGAACGCGATTGGCGACACACAGAAGCCGACCGCAAACAACACTATATCGCTCATGCGACGGCAAAAGCGGTTCAAGCTCTTGATGTTATTGGTCTTCCAGCTATTATCCGTCCTTCATTTACCCTTGGTGGTACCGGTGGAGGAATCGCTTACAACCGTTCTGAGTTTTATGAAATTATTGAACGCGGACTTGAGGCTTCACCTACAACAGAAGTTTTAATTGAAGAAAGTGTTTTGGGATGGAAAGAATATGAAATGGAAGTTGTTCGTGATAAGAACGACAACTGTATTATTGTTTGTTCCATTGAAAATATTGACCCTATGGGGATTCATACCGGTGATTCAATCACAGTAGCCCCTGCCCTCACTTTAACGGATAAAGAATATCAATGTATGCGCAATGCTTCAATTGCCGTATTGCGCGAAATTGGTGTTGAAACCGGTGGCTCAAATGTACAGTTTGCTGTTAACCCTGAAAATGGCCGCCTCATCGTCATTGAAATGAACCCGCGTGTTTCTCGCTCTTCAGCGCTTGCCTCAAAAGCAACAGGTTTTCCAATTGCCAAAGTAGCAGCTAAACTGGCAGTTGGCTACACACTTGATGAATTAAAAAATGATATCACGGGTGGTGCAACACCAGCATCATTTGAGCCTTCTATTGACTATATTGTTACCAAAATTCCTCGTTTTGCCTTCGAAAAATTTCCCGGCTCATCACCTGTCTTAACAACTGCAATGAAATCTGTAGGAGAAGTAATGGCCATAGGTCGTACTTTTCAAGAGTCACTGCAAAAAGCGCTCCGTGGGCTTGAAACAGGTCTTACCGGTCTTGATGAAATTATAATCCCAAAACATGCTGAAGGTGATGAAAAGAGTTCCATACGCTCCGCCATTGCAATACCAAGTCCTGATCGTCTGCGCTACATTGCCCAAGCAATGCGTACGGGCTTGCCCTTAAATGAAATTCACCAAATCAGCAAAATTGATCCATGGTTTCTAGAACAAATAGCCTCGATTATTGAAATGGAACAACGCATCCGCATTCATGGCTTACCCCAAGATACAGACAATCTACGCATGTTAAAAGCTATGGGTTTTTCGGATGCACGTTTAGCTACCCTTACAGGGCAAGAACCCGATAATATAGCTGCTTTGCGTAAAGCACTTAATGTTAAGCACGTTTTCAAACGGATTGACACTTGCGCTGCTGAATTTTCTTCACCTACCGCATATATGTATTCAACCTATGAAGTTCCCTTTGCAGGTGTAGAACACTCAGAAGCACAAGTTTCTGACCGCAAAAAAATTGCTATTTTAGGCGGGGGACCAAACCGCATCGGACAAGGCATTGAATTTGACTATTGTTGCTGCCACGCTGCTTTTGCGCTACGTGATGCAGGTTTCGAAGCTATTATGATTAACTGTAATCCTGAAACCGTCTCAACAGACTACGATACCTCTGATCGCCTTTATTTTGAATCTTTAACAACAGAAGATGTACTCGCTGTTTTAGAAACAGAACAGAAAAAAGGCGAATTGGTTGGAGTCATTGTCCAATTTGGTGGACAAACGCCATTGAAATTAGCAAGTGCACTAGAAAAACATAATATCCCTATCTTAGGCACTTCACCTGATTCCATTGATTTGGCAGAAGACAGAGACCGTTTTCAAAAATTGTTGTTCAAACTTAACCTAACGCAGCCTAAAAACGGTATTGCCCATTCAATCGAACAAGCACGCCTCATCGCCCATGAATTAGGCTTTCCATTGATTGTGCGTCCTTCTTATGTTTTAGGAGGACGTGCTATGCAAATTATCCGCGATGAGCGCAACTTACAAAATTATTTGCTTGAAAGTGTACCTGAACTGATTCCAGAAGATATTAAATCCCGCTATCCCAACGACCAAACGGCACAGATCAATACATTGCTTGGTAAAAATCCACTTTTATTTGATACCTATTTAACAGAAGCAATTGAAGTTGATGTTGATTGTCTATGTGATGGAGAAGAAACATGCGTTGTTGGCATTATGGAACATATTGAAGAAGCCGGTATTCACTCTGGTGATTCAGCATGTTCTTTACCAGTGCACACTCTCTCACATAAAATAGTAGCTGAATTAGAGCGTCAAACGAAAGCATTAGCACAAGCACTTCACGTTCGTGGCTTAATGAATGTACAATATGCCATTAAAGATAAAACAATTTATGTCTTAGAGGTTAATCCCCGTGCTTCGCGTACTGTCCCATTTGTTGCAAAGACGATTGGTCGTCCCATTGCAAAAATGGCCGCACGTATTATGGCAGGAGAAACTCTTCACAAAACGTTTCAAGTTTACGGTGGATTACCACAACAGAAACAACACATCGCTGTCAAAGAAGCAGTTTTTCCTTTTGCTCGTTTTTCAGGTGCCGATACACTTCTTGGTCCAGAAATGCGTTCAACCGGTGAAGTTATGGGACTTGATTACAAATTTGCTCTTGCTTTTGCTAAAGCCCAACTTGGAGCTGGTGTTGAGCTTCCAAAAGAAGGAACTTTGTTTGTTTCCGTAAGAGATGAAGACAAAAAACGTATCTTAAATCCCGTAAAACTTTTAAATAAACTTGGCTTTTCTGTTTTAGCAACAAGTGGAACACAAAAATTTCTTGCTGAACATAATGTTGAAGCGAAAAAAATCAACAAAGTTCTAGAGGGACACCCTCATATTGAAGATGCCATTCGTAATCGACAAATTCAATTGATTTTTAATACAACAAGTACTGCCAGTGCTATCTCAGACTCAAAGTCATTACGCCATGCAGCACTCATGCAAAAAGTCCCCTATTATACAACAATAGCTGGAGCCGAATCCGTAGTGGAAGCCATCAAAGCACTCAAAAAAAGTAGCCTTGAAGTGCATTCACTGCAAAGTTATTTCTCTTAAAAATTTTTATATGCAGAAAAACATATCACCCTTTATATTTTCTACCACTCTTTATCTTTATATAAAAATATTGATTAAAGCTTGCCTTTTATCTCAAAAACCTTTATACGGGTCCCATCGAACTTTCGGTTATGTGACTTTCTTTCCTGTGCAATCTGCACTTTCGGCGAAACTTCTCCCACCTAATTTCGATCTAAAACCGTATTGGATGCTTTTAGCTTCAGTACACAATGTAATTATATATTCTAAGGAGTTTCCTATGTCTACAGGAACAGTTAAGTGGTTTAACACAACAAAAGGTTTCGGATTCATTCAACCTAGTGATGGAAGTGCAGATGTGTTTGTACATATTTCTGCTGTTGAGCGTTCTGGTCTCAATAATCTTAATGAAGGGCAGAAAATTTCCTATGACGTTCTTCAAGATCGTCGTTCTGGAAAATTTGCCGCTGGTAACCTTACCGCACTTTGATATTTAAATTCTACATGCTATTTAAAAATCCTCACCTGTAAAGATGAGGATTTTTGTTTTTTATAAAGCATAATTTATCCTTATAAAACAAAACACTGAATATCTATTTTGTACAATTATAAAAATACTTCTGTCCCTCCTCTTATTTCATAAGTATCCTAAACGGCTTCCTTGTAAAAACTTCAAAAAACAACGATACAAATTCCGTATTTTAAACAAAATTTTCTAGGCGTTTTCCGACAGTTTTTTATTGCACACAATATAATCTCTTATAAAATGATAATCTCTTATAAAATGCTCTTAAAAAAGAGCGACAACTATTTGTTTATATCGTAAAGGACTGAAATTATGGCTTTTATTGCCAACAAGCTTTCACATATTAAACCTTCTGCAACGATTGCTGTTTCCCAAAAGGCGCGTACTTTGAAAGCGTTGGGCCGTGATGTTATTGCTTTAAGCGCTGGAGAATCAGATTTTGATACACCAGACAATATCAAAAATGCTGCCATTGAAGCTATTCGACGTGGGGAAACAAAATATACGCCTATATCTGGTATTCCAGAATTACGACAAGCAATTGCTGCAAAATTTCAAAGAGAAAATCATCTCACTTATCCACCAGAACAAATTATTGTTGGTACCGGTGGTAAGCAAATCATTTTTAATGCATTGATGGCAACTTTGAATAAAGGAGATGAAGTCATCATTCCTTCCCCTTACTGGGTCAGTTATCCGGAAATGGTTACTCTCAACGGTGGTGCACCTGTCTTTGTAGAAACCAAAGCCAAGTTTTCTTATAAACTTCAACCGCAAGAGCTAGAAGCTGCCATTACCCCAAAAACCAAATGGTTCATTTTTAACTCTCCTTCGAATCCATCAGGAGCCGCTTATACGCATGATGAATTAAAAAAGCTAACTGATGTTTTAATGAAATATCCTCATGTTCATATTCTCTCCGACGATATTTATGAACATCTCACATATGGGAGTTTTACTTTTGTCACTCCAGCTCAGGTAGAACCAGAGCTTTATGACCGTACACTAACAATGAACGGTGTTTCTAAGGCCTATGCCATGACAGGGTGGCGAATTGGTTATGCGGGAGGCCCGCGAAAATTAATTAAAGCTATGGATACCATTCAAGGTCAACAAACATCTGGTACAAGTGCTATCTCACAATGGGCAGCTGTCGAAGCACTAAATGGTCCTCAAGATTTTATCGCCAAAAATAAAAGTGTTTTTCAAGCACGCCGTGATCTCGTAGTTTCCATGTTAAACCAAGCTCTTGGTATTCACTGTCCAACGCCAGAAGGTGCCTTTTATGTTTATCCTTCCTGTGCAAAACTCATTGGAAAGAAAACCCTTAATGGCCAAATTATTACGAATGATGAAGACTTTGTCATAGCGCTTCTGGAAGCAGAATCAATTGCTGTCGTTCATGGATCTGCTTTTGGACTGGGACCAGCTTTCCGTATTTCTTATGCAACATCAGAAAAATTGCTTGAAGAAGCTTGCTTACGTATCCAGCGCTTTTGTAATAATTTGCTTTAAAGACTTTAGACGCGTCTGTTTTTACAGCTTTTTTCATTGCCAAACAGCTGATCTGAAAGATTTTCAGTCATTTGGTTATAGTTTAAGTGAACGGATTTTTCAGAAAGTGTGTATCGATAAAACTACACGGAGATATTTTTTTAGAACAAAGCAAAAAATAAAACATTCTATTCACAAGAGTGAGGACACGAATAATTTTAAAAATAATATACTTATAAAGCACATCTTTATCTTCTTTCCTTCATATTGACACATGCCACTGGCTTTTTATAACTCTACGATCAAAAAATAATTTTTTTCAAATTTTTATCCATATTAAATAACTATCACCAAAAACGCTTTTACATACTCATGCAACTTATACTTCTTAAATTAAATTTGTATCCGCTAAAAATTTGATACTTATAAATCCTAGGCCTCTCAATCAAACTCTTTCTATTCCACAATGGTTATTATAATCCCAATATTCCTCAAAGCTCCTCATCACACTTCGATGTACTTAAAAAATATTGGACACCCATAAAAATTTTTGAAAGCCTTTTTTTATCATCTCCTAAGAAATGTACATTTTTAGAGGCTCTCCCAAAAACTAAAAAAAAGCCGAACAAACGTTCGGCAAATTTAGAGAACCCCCAGAGATAAAACCAATCTGAAAGATTCTCGTAAGGGAACACTCAAGAAAATGCAATGAAAGATAACACAATCAAGAGATAGCACTCTATGTCATTTTATAAGAAAAAGCACAATAAAAACTTAAGCGTATCTGCTATGCAATAAATACATAGCTTAAAATACCACATCATTAAAAAGACCACTGACGCGCTTTTAAAAAAATATAATCCCGAAAAGCTTTCAATTTTACTAAATTTTTTAAAGCGTAAGGGTAACAAAAAAAAGTGTCAAAGGAAGGAATATCAACCATATCAGGAAAAAGACGCACGAGTCGCTCATCATGATTCACAATATAATCCGGAAGCACAGCGATACCAAGATCACACATAATCGCCTTCTTGATTGAAATAATATTATTGATTCGTAATACTGAAAGACGCAAAGAACCATCACTTCTACCAGCCTTTTCCAACCAATTTAAACCAGACAAATAAAGTGGAACAGGTTCTCCGAATGAAATAATACGGTGTTCATCCAGCTCAGACAATGTTTTTGGTTTTCCATAATTTACAATATAATTTTTCGAAGCGTAAACGTGCATATGAATTGTAAATAATTTTCTTTGTATAAGATCAGGCTGTTGAGGCTGCTGTAAACGAACAGCACAATCTGCATGACGCATCGTTAAATCGAGTTCTTTATCATCAAACAAGAGCTGAACCCGTATATCCGGATAAAGACTAAGGAATTCTGGCATACGCTCCACAAGCCACCCTGCTCCCATTCCGAAGGTCGATGTAACACGTAAATTCCCTGCGGGCTTTTCACAGCTTTCACTTAATTGCAAGCGTGCACTCTCAAGTTTCATCAAAACATCATGCGTTGTCCGATAAAGAATTTCACCCTGCTCTGTTAAGATTAGCCCACGAGCATGACGCTGAAACAAGGACACCCCAACATCGTTCTCTAAAGCTGAAACCTGTCGTGAAATTGCTGATTGGGATAAATGAAGCTTTTGTGCCGCATGTGTAAAAGACCCCGCTTCTGCAACAGCATGAAAAACTCTTAATTTATCCCAATCCAACGGTGACATCACACTTTTACCTCTAATTTTTTTTACTTTTTCAACAAATCTTCATGTTTGCATATCTAAAAAACGTTCTACCTCCAACGCTGCCATACATCCCCTTCCTGCTGCTGTTACAGCTTGGCGAAATGTTTCGTCTGTTACATCACCAGCAGCAAAAACACCAGCAATGCTTGTTGCTGTTGAATCTGGCGCTGTCCATAAATAACCGCCTCGTTTTTGTTTCAGTTGCCCTTCAAACAAAGAAACAGCGGGGTCATGACCAATGGCAATAAATATTCCCTCTGCATTCACCTTAATTCCTTGTCCAGTTTTAACGTTTTTAAGTTGTGCACCCGTTACAACAGCTCCCCTTGAATCTTGAGCTGGCAAACCAACAATTTCTTCTACCACATGATCCCAAAAAACACGTACATTATCGCAAGCAAGCAATCTATCTTGCAAAATTTTTTCTGCCCGAAAATAATCCCGACGATGAACCACACTTACACTCTTTGCCAAATGCGATAAATAAAGAGCTTCTTCAACGGCTGTATTTCCACCGCCCACAACAATGACATCCTTATCACGATAAAAAAAGCCATCACATGTAGCGCAAGCAGAAACGCCACCACCCATAAAGGTCTTCTCACTTTCCAAACCAAGCCAACGCGCTTGTGCTCCTGTTGCAATAATCAGTGCATCACAACAATATTGCGTTCCTGAATCTCCATATAAAATAAAAGGGTACTTTAATAAATCAGCCTTTGTAATACTATCATAGACAATTTTTGTACCCATATTTTCAGCTTGTTTTGCCATTTGTTCCATCAACCATGGTCCTTGAATTGGTTCAGCAAAACCTGGATAATTTTCAACATCAGTTGTAATCGTCAACTGTCCGCCCTGCTGTAAGCCAGTAACCAAAACTGGCTTAAGCATTGCTCTTGCCGCATAGATCGCCGCTGTATAACCAGCTGGACCCGAGCCAATAATAAGCAACCGGATATGCGATTGTGCCATAAAATCCCCTTCACTTTTTCTTATTTAATTATTCTATAAATTATAATGAAATGCTGCATTAAAAACATTTTTCAACAGCCTCAATTATGGTGTATACGTATTTCTTTCTAAATTTAGTGAAAAGGTTTAGTTGTCAATTCATTAGATCCTACTTAATGTGGGAATCAGTTTTTACCCTATAAAGAAAAAAACGTAAATTCTTATGAGTACAAAACCATCACAAAAAAAGATTCAAAGATAGGGAACGGTCATTTTTCAATTTATTATCAATGTCTGTGCACGCTTTGCGTTAATCATGGGAGGAGCAATGCTTCTACCAATCTTCATAGATTTGCACGACAACAATCATAATTGGATAACCTTTCTTTACTCTTGCGCCATAACTACGATATTAGCAACACTGATTCTTTTAGCAACAAAAGGTGCTACCTGCCGTTTTTCAGCACGGCTTGGTTTTATGCTCACTGTCTGCCTTTGGCTAACAGGAAGCATCGTGGGTGCCTTACCTCTTTATCTTTCTCCTCTCTCAATTTCTCTAGCAGAAGCAATCTTTGAATCCGTTTCTGGAATCACCACCACAGGCTCTACAGTACTCACTGGTCTTGACAATTTATCGCGAAGTATTTTGTTATGGCGTTCTATAATATGCTGGATTGGAGGCATTGGCTTTATCGGTTTAGCATTATTGCTTTTGCCTTCACTACGAGTTGGTGGAGTGCGACTGTTTCATATGGAATCATCCGATAAATCTGAAAAAATATTGCCCCGTATCAACCAAATTGCCAATGGAATTATCATAGCCTATGTTGGATTAACACTTACTTGTATGCTTTCCTATTTTGCTTCGGGGATGAGCTTATTTGATGCCATAAACCATGCAATGAGTACGGTAGCAACAGCTGGATTTTCAACGCACGATGCCTCTTTTGGCTATTTCTCTGATAAACCAGCCATCTTGATTATTTCAACAATCTTCATGTTGCTCTCCGCGCTACCTTTCGTACTTTATGTTAAATTATTGCTTCCTGGCCGTTCCAAACGCTTCATCGATCCACAAGTGGTTGTTTTTTTCCATATTGTTTTCCTCTTCAGCTTTGCTTTAGCGGCATGGCTGCGATTTCATGATCATCGGGCTTTCTACTTAATTTTTCTTGATGTCATTTTTCACCTTTCATCTATCATTAGCACTACTGGCTATAGTGCTGAAGATTATCAACTTTGGGGACCGTTTGCGCTTGGGATTTTTTTTATTGTTTCTTTTACAGGTGGGTGTGCTGGTTCTACCTCTGGTGGAATGAAAATCAATCGCTTGATTATCCTTTGGCGTATTACGCAAACAAATATAGAAAAACTTTTTTCTCCTAATGTCGTTGTAAAAGCGCGCTATGATCATTCAAACATCTCGAGCGATGTTGCCAAAGCAGTTTTATTTTTTGTATGCCTTTATATGTTTTGTCTTCTTATCGGCACTGCACTTTTGCTTACAACCGGTCTTGACTTTACTTCTGCCTTTACGGGCGTCTTAACGGCTCTTTCAAATATTGGCCCAGGTTTTGGAGATATTATTGGTCCTGCTGGAAATTTCTCCACAATTAATGATAATGCTCTATGGATTTTGAGTTTTCTCATGCTCGCTGGGCGTCTTGAAATTATAACCATATTCGTGCTTTTTATCCCCGCTTTTTGGCGTGAGCAATTTTAATGCATAGTATTTAATCTCGTAATAATAAGAAATTCACAAGATAAACAACGTATATTACACAAAATCGGTTCTCAAAATAGAAACCTTCACTTCTTTTTTTTGCGCATTAACTGTTAAAAATAGACGCGACATACCAAGAACTCTCCAATGTTACTCAAGAGCTTTTACATCAGCAAGATCTTATAACATTCTTTCTTTATGCATCTCCTCAACAAAGAGGAGAAAACTTCATATAACATCTCAATATATCTTATCAATAGTTTCTCATTAAGAAAAAACATTGAGTGATTTTAATAAAATTTTTTTTCTAGTATAACACGCCTGTTATAATTTTATTATTGCAGAATACACAATTATTTCCACTCCTGAAGCAATACAAACATCTTTAACAATCCAGCATTTATAAAAAGAACACCGCAATATATTCTCAAAAAGCATTCCTCAAGTAAGAAAAAATTATCCCTTTCCTGTATTTACATCACTCTAAAAGTATAAAATTTTAGCTCTTCGATCAAAAACTTTGCTAGCTTATCGTTACATCACCTGAAAAACATGCCAAATTCTGCGAAATAACATTTGCATTATTTAGCTATTCGCTTGAAATATTTACTTGTAGAGACTTTTAAAAATGGCACATTCTCTCCTCTTCTCAAGAAGATTTCTGAGATATTTAAAATGTTTTTTCCGCAAACATTGCCTCGTAAATGCCCCCAATTTCAGCTGCCTCCTTTTCCAAAGGAAAGTGGGCACGAACGTGGGCTAAAGCTTTTTTCCCTACTGCCATTGTTTTTTCTAAATCAGTAAAATAAGGTTCAATCGCTGCTGTTAAAGCCGCTCCATCTCCAGCTTTCACAACCGTTCCTGTTCCCTCTACTACCAATTCTTTAAAAATTCCCACATCACTCGTCACTACAGCTGTCTGTGATGCCATTGCCTCCAATGGTGTCAAACCAAAACCTTCCAAACGAGAAGGAGTCACATAAAGTGACAGACGACGATACCACAGAGGTATATCAAGCCTCTCACCAAGAAAAATAATGCGATCGCTCAAACCAGACTCAGCAATCTTCCGTCGCAATTTTTTTTCAAAACTATAATGCTGTTCTGTAGTCCGACCAG
The DNA here is from genome assembly GCF_902652675.1 of Bartonella refiksaydamii. NCBI lineage: Bacteria > Pseudomonadati > Pseudomonadota > Alphaproteobacteria > Hyphomicrobiales > Bartonellaceae > Bartonella > Bartonella refiksaydamii. The sequence continues at coordinate 46,145 of NZ_LR736291.1, read as the reverse complement.
CGATAAGCGCTGTCCACTCAGGATAGTGAGGCAATAATGTTATCATTGCATCCACAAACAGATCAGTGCCCTTCAAATAACGCACGCGCCCAAAACACCCTACTGCATATTTCCCTAGCAATCCAGTTGCTGAAAAGTAATCATCAGGAATTTGGGGAGGTGAAAAACGCCTAACATCTACTCCATGCATAATAACCTGACAAGGTACTTCCAGATAAGTTGCTGTACATACACTAGTAGCAATAACCTTATCCATACGACGAAGCAACCATTTGGTAAAAGGCTTATGGTGGCGTCGAGATGCCGAAGTAAAGATGAGTTTAAGCTTCATTCGCAAAACATCCCGCAAAAATATTCCGCAAAGCATCTCAATATTGCGCCGTGCATGCCAAATACGAAACGGCTTTTCCCTCGGACTTTTCCAAAGTCCAAAAAGATCGCTGAAGGAAAGAAACGGTAAATCTCGCGGTAACCCAAATCCAAAAGTGGAGATACGCACCCCCTGTTGTCGCTGCAATGGAATGAGCTGGATAACTGTAGAGGTCACTCCTGATAAGCGCTTTTTAAAGTGAGGAACGATAATCTCTGTTTCTTCCAAAGATACATGCATAACAATTTAGATGTACTGAACCTTAATAATTTCGTAATTATGCGAACCACCTGGTGCATTCACCTCAATCACATCACCTTCTTGCTTGCCAATGAGTGCACGCGCAATAGGGGAAGAAATAGAGATTTTACCAGTTTTGACATCAGCCTCTTGATCACCAACGATCTGATAAACCTTTTTCTCCCCAGTATCTTCATCCAAAAGCTTGATAGTGGCTCCAAATTTAATTTTGTCCCCTGAAAGGCGTGCAACATTAATAACTTCCGCCCGCGCAATATAGTCTTCAAGCTCATTTATACGCCCCTCATTATGACTTTGTGCCTCTTTAGCAGCGTGATATTCAGCATTTTCTGATAAATCACCATGTGCACGTGCCTCAGAAATTGCTTCAATAATTCGCGGACGTTCCTGTTGTTGGCGCCAACGTAACTCTTCTTTAAGACTTTCAAAACCAGCTGTAGTCATCGGAACTTTTTCCATAACCCGTCCCTTTCTATTACACGGAAGGTTTAATAAAAACACAAAAAACGGCTTCCAAAATCACTTTTGGAATCCGAAAACCATAATCCTCTCTTATTATATAGTACAGTATCCCCCTTTTCCATATAAAAATAGAAAAAGGAATAAAGTATTCACCAATTGTGTTTAAGCTATCTACTATTTTAGCGCTTAAAACGCTAAACTGCACTCCGACTATTAGAGTCTTAAAGAGGAAATAATTGTATTTTTTTCTGTTTTATCATAACTTAATGAAAGAGATCTCATATGAAAAGAAAAGAAAAACTCTAAAGGAATCCTCTACAAAAAATGAAAAAGCTCGTAATTTTTTTTTGTTTTTGGCTCTCTCTAACCTCAACGGGATCTGGAGCTGCAGATGCCTTTACCACAAAAAACCTTAATCTTAGAACGGGACCAAGCATTCAATATATGCTTCGTGGTTTAATCCCTGCAGGAAAGTTAGTATTTGTCCAAACGTGTAAAAGGAACTGGTGCCACATCAGATATAACACTCAAATAGGTTGGGTATCATCTCGTTACCTCTCATTTAAAGATGGAAATGACCTTTATCAGACATACACGACACTTTCAGAAACTAAGCATAATACATACAGCCATTATCCACGGTAGCTAATGGTAAATATTACAAATAAGCGCCCTGTCAATATCATGACGCAGGTGGGACAATGTACATGAACAACTACAAATATCGTCTCACTCTAAAAAACCGAAAAACCTTCTTATAGGATTAGTCTAATATCCCAAATTTATCAAATATTCTATAAAATATTCGATAAACCGCAACAAAACTGCTAATTAACGTTTTGTCGTTATCACGATTAAATTGTAAAATTTAGTATTTTTTTAACCACAAACACTTTTTTATATCAAAAAGAGGATGCAACAATGAAAAATGGTGTTACAGCAACAGTAGAAGCTCTTTCTGCTCTGATTGCGTCAGGCAATCCCCTTTTTAAGAATGGCGTATTATGGACACCCCACCGCCCTGCTCGTCCTGAAAAATCTGAAGGTGGCATTCCGTTTCAACTCGAAACATCCTTTGAACCTGCGGGAGATCAACCTCAAGCAATCAAAACTCTGGTTGAGGGGATCGAAAAGGATGAGCGTACACAAGTACTTTTGGGTGTTACTGGCTCAGGAAAAACCTATACAATGGCCAAAATCATTGAAAAAACACAACGCCCAGCTTTGATCCTAGCACCAAATAAAACTTTAGCAGCACAGCTTTACGGAGAATTTAAAAGCTTTTTCCCCCACAATGCCGTCGAATATTTTGTTTCTTATTATGACTATTATCAGCCAGAAGCCTACGTTGCGCGCTCTGACACTTATATTGAAAAGGAATCCTCTATTAATGAACAAATCGACCGTATGCGCCACGCTGCAACACGTGCTGTACTTGAACGTGATGATGTCATTATTGTTGCATCTGTATCTTGTATCTACGGAATTGGTTCAGTCGAAACCTATACTGCTATGACGTTTGAAATAAAAAAAGGTGACAAACTTAATCAACAACAATTACTCACTGATTTAGTTGCTCAACACTATCGTCGACAAAATATCAACTTCATTCGTGGTTCCTTTCGTGTTCGAGGAGATATAATTGAAATTTTTCCTGCCCACCTTGAAGATCGTGCTTGGCGTATTTCACTTTTTGGCGAAGAAGTAGAAACAATTACTGAATTTGATCCCCTCACAGGACAAAAAACAGATGATCTTCAATCAATTAAAATTTATGCCAATTCACACTACGTCACACCACGCCCAACATTAAATCAGGCAATGAGATTCATCAAAATGGAATTGGTGCAACGCCTTGCCGAATTAAATGCCGCGGGACGTCTTTTAGAGGCACAACGTTTAGAACAGCGTACAACTTTTGATTTGGAAATGTTGGAAACAACCGGCTCATGCGCCGGAATCGAAAATTATTCACGCTATTTAACGGGGCGCAAACCTGGTGAACCACCTCCAACCTTGTTTGAATATATTCCAAACAATGCTCTCGTTTTTATCGATGAAAGCCATGTAACTATTCCCCAAATTGGTGGCATGTACCGAGGTGACTTTCGAAGAAAAGCAACCTTAGCAGAATATGGATTTCGTCTCCCTTCCTGTATGGATAATCGTCCCTTACGCTTTGAAGAATGGGATGCTATGCGCCCACAAACTATTGCTGTCTCCGCAACACCTGGACGCTGGGAAATAGAACAAGCTCACGGGATTTTTGCTGAACAAATTATTCGCCCAACAGGATTGATTGATCCAGCAACAGAAATTCGCCCAGCATCCAGCCAAGTCGATGATGTTGTGAACGAAATTCGTAAAACAATTCAAAAAGGCTACCGTACCTTAGTAACGGTTTTAACCAAGTGTATGGCCGAAGATTTGACAGAATATCTCCATGAACAAGGCATTCGCGTACGCTATATGCATTCTGATATTGATACGTTAGAGCGTATTGAAATTCTACGTGATCTTCGGCTTGGTACCTTTGATGTTCTCATCGGCATCAACTTACTTCGAGAAGGCTTAGATATTCCAGAATGCGGTTTTGTTGCTATTTTAGATGCCGATAAAGAGGGGTTTTTGCGCTCTGAAACTTCTCTCGTACAAACAATCGGACGCGCTGCGCGCAATGTAGATGGCCACGTTATCCTTTACGCAGATACAATCACAGGCTCCATAGAACGCGCCTTACAGGAGACACAAAGACGTCGACAAAAACAAATAGCCTACAATGAAAAGCACCATATCACACCAATCAGTATCAAAAAAAATATCGATGATATTCTCAATTCAGGAGGCAAAAACAACCATACTTCCACAAATATTCCTGATTTTATCAGGCAAAACAATATGGTTGGCAACAATTTAACACTCCATATTAAATACCTTGAAAAATCAATGCATGAAGCATCTGCTGATCTTAACTTTGAAGAAGCAGCACGACTTCGCGATGAAATCAAACAATTACAAGAGATAGAACTAGAAATCACGGAGAATCCCTTAACACATCATGGCGAACAATCCCCCCACGACCAAGTATTACAACCAAGTCTTTTCTCCAAACCAGACCTTGATCATATGGGACCAACCATAGATACTGGTCTTCCGGAAAATCGAAAAGGAAAATCTCGTAAAAACACCCCTAACCAAACGACCATAAAACGAAAAAATACGCGTCCAACAAAGGATCCCAAAAATTAAAACCACCAAAAATAATCTTCTGCTCTTCTAAAAAAATGACTAAACATGAAAAGCAACCAATATTGCCCTAAAAATAGATAACCTCAAACATTAAGGATACTCCAATTAGTCTAAAACACCATAAGAGAAAACAGTTTACAAAAAATGCTTAAAATTATTGACTTTTTAAGCAATTTTTCTCGCTAAACCACTTTATAAAAATCCATAAAACTATAAAAAACTTATAAATTCTAAAAAACGCAGACAAATTTAAAGAAAACATCTCTGACATATCAAAAAAATAATCGAAATATATTATCTTAATACAATTATACTATGATATATAACTCAATATTATTTATCATTACAAAAGAATAGCAAAACAGGATAGTGTTCTATAACACAAATAAAGTAAAATAAAACTTTATCATAACACCATAAGCCTATTATAACAAAAACGATAGCTTTCATTCATACACATATTGTTAAATTCATATTGTATAAAGTAATACAAAAAATTATTACTAAATAAATAATTTATAACAAATAGTAAAAAAATAGCTTCTCTCAATACAAACTTATCAAGTAAACTTAAGCTAAGTAAAATAATTGAAATCAAAATTCTGTCACTATTTTATTTTACTGTATCAAGAATAGGTTTAACTAAATAGATTATTATTTGTTTTGTCACAATAAAGTCTGAAATTGTTCAGGCCCTATTCAGTTTGAAACGCGTAGGATGTGAAAAATACGAATTTACACAAGGAGTATCATTATGAAAAGAGTGATCAGGTTAGCGGTATTATCAGCAATGTCAACTGTAACCGTTTTGATACCGTTAGATACAACGCTTGCGGATATGGCATGGTATCATAGTAACCATATTTCAAAAGAAATAGATGATATGATAAGGTATAAGATTAAACAAACAGATGATATGATGAGGGAAATGAGGAGCAAGGCTGGTTTATCGTCTCACAATTTTAGTTCCTATTCTTCTCATAGTAAATATCACTCTTCTTTTGATAAGCCCCACCACCATCATTATATCGACCATAAAAGAACGGATCATCATCATCATCATCATCATCATCATGATCATCATGTTGAACGCAAAACATATAAATATGTCGAGCGCAAAACGACGAAACGCAGTAATATTCATACAAATAACTCAGGTGATGCTTTAGCCGTAGGTATTCTTGGTCTTGCGGCAGGTGCAATTCTTGGCAATGTTTTAAAGCAGCCAAAACAACCAACAATTGTTTACCAAACAGCACCACAAAATCAGGTAATCTATGAAGTTCAGCCAACATATCAGCCACTTCAACAATCGCAAATATCTGATTGGCTTAAATATTGCAAAAAAAAATATCGTTCATTCAATCCTAAAACGGGCACATTCCGAGGCTATGATGGTGCGGAACACTTTTGTTACGCTCCAGTAAATTAACTTTTTAATAATTTTGCTAGAGAAATCTTAAACGGCACAAAAAAACGCTTTAGGGCGTTTTTTTGTTTGCTCACATATTACCCCCCCTAAAGAAAAGGATTATTTTGGCGTTCATATCCTATTTGACTTCTTGGACCATGACCGCAAATAAAATGAACATCATCGCCTAAGGGTAAAACTTTTTCTTTAAGAGATTTCATCAATTCTTCATGAGAACAGAATGGAAAATCCGTACGTCCAATAGAGCCACGAAAAAGGACATCCCCCAATAAAGCGAAGCGTTCTTTTTCATTGAAATAAATGACATGACCAGGAGAGTGTCCCGGTGTGTGAAAAACCCTAAACTCATGCCCAGCAAAATGAACGCTATCACCATCTTCTAACCATTGATCAGGGATACAAATACACGCATCAGTGATGCCATAACTTTTTGCGCTTTCGCTTACAGCATCCATCAGGGGCTTGTCAGCACGATGAGAACCAATGATTTTAACATCAAGGGCTTCTTTAGCTTGCATTGCCGCTCCTACATGATCAAAATGACCATGTGTTATCCAAATAGCTTCAACGGTAACACCCCTCTTCTGGATCACTTCTTGGACGCGAAGCCAATCACCTCCAGGATCAACCAATACCCCTACTTTTTTTTCGTTATCAAAAAGCAAAGTGCAATTTTGTTGAAAAGGCGTAACTGGAATAATATGTGCACTAAAATTATTCATGATGTCCTTTTCAAAAACAAAACTCTTCCAAACTTAAAAGACACATTTCTTTCCCTTTTATAGAAAATAGCCTGCTCGACAGCTTTATACAACTTATGTAAACTTGAGTTTTGTGTAAACTAAATTTTTGTCAAGGTTTTTAAAAATGACCGATCATGTTCAAGTTTTGTGTGACGATGCACCTCACCTTCTTGTAATTGATGACGACACCCGTATTCGCAATCTTTTATTTCAATTCCTCATTAAAAATGGTTTTCGCGTTTCAGTCTCAGCCAATGCCAATGAAGCAAAACGACAACTCGCATGCTTAGATTTTGACCTTCTTATAGTTGATGTCATGATGCCCGGCGAAAATGGTATAGATCTTACCTATTCACTGCGACAAACAAAAGATGTTCCTATCCTCATGCTTACAGCTTTATCAGAAACTGTCCACCGTATTCATGGTTTAGAAGCGGGCGCTGATGACTATCTTGCTAAGCCGTTTGATCCTCGTGAACTTTTACTTCGCATTAACGCTATTTTACGACGTGGTTTTTCACTAAAGCAACCCAAAATCGAACAGATCGTTTTTGGACCATATATCTTTTCAATTGCACGACGCGAGCTAAAAAAAGGAGGAGAAATTATTAAACTGACAGATACAGAACAAAAAATGATGGTTCTTTTTGCCGAAAATGCAGGTGATATCATTCCACGCCATAAATTTGCAACGGACGATAACAATATCGGTGAACGCGCCATTGATGTACAGATCAATCGTCTCCGTCGTAAAATCGAAAAAAATCCAGCTCTCCCAATATGGCTCCAAACTGTGCGAGGAATAGGTTATAAACTCTCAATTGAATAAATACACAATGATTGAATCCTCAAAAAAAATCGTCCAGTGGTTAACAAAGAAGATGCCTAAACGGCTTTATGCACGCTCTTTGATCATTATTATTGCCCCTATGGTACTCTTGCAAACGGTGATTGCTTACGTCTTTATGGAACGTCATTGGCAAATGGTAACTGAGCGTCTTTCAACCACTGTTGTCCACGATATTTCAGCCATTATCGATATCATTGAAACATATCCGCAACAAGATAACTATGAAGATATCAAACGTATTGCACAACAACGTATGGGATTAAATATTTCTATCCTTCCCACGTCCCCTCTCCCGCCCCCAGGACCGAAACCATTTTTCGCAATTCTTGATTATTTTCTAAGTGAAGAAATCACCCGCCAAATTAATCGTCCTTTCTGGATTGATACTGTAGGAGATTCTGATCTTGTCGAAATTCGTATTCACCTTGGTGACAACATCTTGCGTGTTTTTGCACTGCGCAGCCAAGCCTATGCTTCCAATACCTCTATTTTTCTAAGCTGGATGGTCGGAACAGCTCTTGTTTTATTATTGATAGCGATTTACTTCTTGCGCAACCAGATCAAACCAATTCAACAATTGGCTGAAGCAGCAGAAAGTTTTGGACGCGGTCGTCCTTTGCCAAAAGGGTTTCAACCACAAGGAGCTGACGAAGTCCGTCGTGCTGGCTTTGCTTTTTTACGCATGCGTGAACGTATTGAACGCCAAATCGAACAACGCACCATGATGCTTTCAAGTGTAAGCCATGATTTAAGAACCATTCTCACCCGTTTTAAACTTCAGCTAGCGTTAGCAAATACTGACTTTGACATTAAGCCGCTTGAGCAAGATGTGAGCGACATGCAAAACATGTTAGAAGATTACCTTGCTTTTGCCCGTGGTGAAGGAAGTGAATGTGTTAAAATCTTCGATTTACATGCTCTTATGAAAAAATTCTCCACCGATGCGCATCTTCACAAACGTCAATTTTCTTATAGCATTGAAGGACCTACACAAATACAAGTACGCCCACGTGCCTTCACACGCCTCATCAGCAATCTTGTATCAAACGCATTTTGTCACGCCAATATTGTCAAACTAACAGCCATATCCCAACAAGAATCTTTTATCATAACTATCGACGATGATGGCCCCGGTATTCATAAAAATATGCGCACAGAAGTCTTTAAACCATTTTTTAGACTTGATAAAGCACGAAATCAAGATGCAAGTGGAACAGGACTTGGACTTTCTATTGCTCAAGATATAGCACGGAGCCATGGAGGAAATATTCAATTAGATGATAGCCCTTTAGGGGGCTTGCGCGCTATCATTGATATTCCCCTCTAGAAATATTTAAAATCGTCTATAAGAAAAAAATGTTCAACAAACTTGACAATTTAGGCATTGCCTACAGTTTCAAACAAAGTATATTGCAACGCCTTGCAAGCGCTTTCCCCACACCAAGCGACCATCTGAAATGCAACATAATAGCTTTCACAAACTGTAAGCGCATTTATTAACAATGTTTCAACCTGTATATGAGATGGATGCACCCCACCAGCCAGAAGAAGCCCTTGCCGATAAATAACCAAATTATTCTCTTGCCAATAATCAAAATGCCCCATCAACAACTTTTCATTGATTGCTAACAATAAGCGATGCATTTCTGCCACGCAAGCATTTTCAATAGAAAGATCAAATGCACAAGCTAAATGAAGAGCCTCCTGCTCTTCTATCCATGAAAAAGCAAGGTTATAATTTGCCCTTTTTCCTTCCACACAAACACTAATTTCATCTTGTACGTCCCGCTCAAACGACCAATCATATTTACAAGCAATCTGTTCGATAAAGTCAACAGGATGCTCTTCTCTTTCTGTGGTGCAGAATGCAAGCCTCATCATAATCCTCAATCATATTAAAATATTGTCAACAGAACATAACCAGCCTAAAAAGTTGTAACAACATTTTGCTACAATCAAAGCCTTTACACCAAACAAATACACATTAAAAACATTGACAGTACACGAAACCCCAGAACCCACTAATACTTTCTGCGGCAGCCTGATAACAATAAAACGAATCATCAAGCTTTTTCAGTGTATTGATACAATTCCATAGTACTAGTCCCCCAGATTCAAAAAAGTGTTTTTTTACAAAAAACAAATCAAAAACAAACGATCAATCTGCTCTAACAGACTCAGGATTAAGCATTTTTTAATTTCATACATTCCATCGAAAAATTGGGGATATTTTTTTAGAAACTATTTTACTTTTTTCGTGTCTGCGTTTTTTCCAAATCATCAAAGCGCCTTTTCAAATCAGCATTGTCGGCATGTGCTTTCAACACCATCTCCTTAAGCGTTTCAAATTCTTCACGTGAAACAAGATCGAGTTTGTTAGCTATCTTTTCAGCCTGCAAACGAAAAGCTGTTCCAGCTTCACGTCGTACACCTTGCACAACGTCAGCAGCATCTGTTGCTAATTTTGCCAATTCATCAAGAATACGGTTTGATCCATTATGCATAATGTTTTTCCTTACATTTTAATTATTGACACACACACTATAACGCATTTCCATAACATTTAGATACTGCATTTGTTCCTTTTACCCGATAGATTTTATCTTACTGTGCAGATTTTATTCTGAAATATTTAAATCTTTTTACACTTCTTTTACCACATATAAACTAGTGGAAACTTATTACCCTTCTGACTTGACCATTGTACGTTCATCTGTCATTTCTGACCATCATGTAACTTCATATAATGTAAAATGCTTAACCAATGAACAATCTTTCTTGTCCAGCCATTTCTTTTCCATCTTTTCTCGACCCTGTCATTATTCATTTAGGCCCTGTAGCTCTTCATTGGTACGGATTTGGGTACGTGCTAGGTATTCTTTTTGCTTGGTGGTATGCACAAAAGCTATTAAAAAAACAAACCCTATGGCATGCAAATCATCCTCCCATGGATAACCAAACGATTGGAGATTTTGTTGTCTGGTCTGCTATCAGTGTCGTTGTTGGTGGCCGCTTAGGACAAGTGCTTGTATGGGATCCTATTTATTATTTTAGCCATCCAAATGCCATTATCGCAGTATGGGATGGAGGAATGTCCTTTCATGGTGGACTCATTGGCATTATCATTGCAATGATCTGGTTTGCCCATAAAAACAATATCAACACACAAGCAATGTTTGATATAATTGCGGCAGGTGCTCCTGTTGGTATTGGTATTGTACGAATATGCAACTTCATTAACCAAGAACTATGGGGCAATATCACCTCATACCCTTGGGGCGTTTGTTTTCCCCTAGATCCTCACTATCTACCGCGCCATCCAAGCCAACTTTATGAAGCATTCATGGAAGGATTTATTCTCTTCATCATCTTATTCATTCTTATTTTTGCTTTCAAAGCATTAAAACGCCCTGGTACCGTAGCAGGAATATTTATTATAGGCTATGCAATAGCACGCAGTATTTCAGAGATTTACCGTGCACCTCAAGAAGATCCAGAATGGTTTTCTGCCCTCTTCCATTCTATGGGATTTACCTATGGCATGGCTTTATCTCTTCCTATGCTTTTTTTGGGGTTTTGTCTCCTTTTTCGAGCCTTCAAACACAAATCTACAAAAAATGGTTACTCTCAAAGAAAAGATTAAAGAAATTATTGCGCTTAATGGGCCAATCACTGTCAGTCAATATATGACATTAGCACTCACAGATCCGCAGTTTGGCTACTATCAAACACAAACACCCTTTGGAAGAGCTGGTGATTTCATTACAGCTCCTGAAATAAGCCAGTTATTTGGAGAGATGATTGGCATTTGGACTCTTGCAAACTGGAAAGCTCAAGGTTGCCCCCATCCTTTCATTCTCGCCGAAATAGGTCCAGGACGGGGAACTTTGATGGATGATATTTTGCGTACCATTCAAAAATTATCCACCACGGCATTTAATGCTGCTGAAATTTTTCTTATTGAAATAAGTAAACAGCTTGCAAAAGAACAAAAAAAGCGTCTTTTACCTTATAAAAAACAAATCTGTAGCATTGAAAGTTTTGATCAAATCCCTTCAAAACCTCTCTTCTTAATTGCCAACGAGTTCTTCGATGCACTCCCCATCAACCAGTATATTAAAGTCAAAGGAGAATGGAAAGAACGTCGCATTGCAATCAATCAAGATGGAGACTTCATATTTATTGCTGACCCGCGAAAACTTCTTTCTTCCTGCTTACAATCCTATTGTTCTGAAATGCCTGATGGAACAATTTTCGAACACGCACCCTCACGGAATCAATTAATGCAACAAATCAGCAACCATTTTGTACAAATGAGAGGTTCTGCTTTGCTTATCGATTATGGTGCTTCTGATCTTGCATTTGGTGATACACTACAAGCGGTCTCAAAACATAGATTCCGTGATATTTTTGATGCACCTGGTGAACATGATTTAACATCACATGTTGATTTTTCCTTTTTAAAAAAAATAGCCCTTGAACAAGGCTGTTTTGCTGAGATTTTAGAACAAGGAGATTTCCTTTTGAAAATGGGACTTCTGGAACGCGCAGCACAGCTTGGAGCTAACAAAAGCACCACATTGCAAAACCAAATTCGCCAAGATATAAACCGATTAGCTGGCCCAAATCAAATGGGTAAATTATTTAAAGTGTTGTATGTGAGTGATAAAAACATACCATTGCCTCCTAAATTTTGATTCCCAGCGATAATGCTCCAAGCAATAATACACATTGACAAATTTTCACACACCATTCTCACTTTAAAAATAACCATCCACATAAGGAACTTTTATGAATTCTGTGCTTCATCCCATCCTTGCAAAAGATCTTTCTGCTTTACATCCATATGGGATAAGGCACGGTTTTTTTACACGTCAAGGCGGTGTTTCAAAAAGCCTTTATAAAAGCCTTAATGTTGGACAAGGTTCCAATGATCATCCTAAACATATTTCACAAAATCGCATTTTAATCGCTGATTATTTTGGCGTTGAGGTGCAAAATTTAATCACTGTTAATCAAATACACTCTTGTGAAATTGTTGTTGCTAATCAAGCTTTTATTGATGAACCTCCTAAAGCTGATGCTCTGGTTACAACCACACCAGAACTCATAATCGGTATTCTTACAGCAGATTGTGGACCAGTTCTATTTGCTGATCCTCAAGCAGGTGTCATCGCTGCAGCACATGCTGGCTGGCGAGGAATCTTAAATGGAATTGTAAAAAAGACAATTTCTGTTATGGAAAAACAAGGGGCCAAAAGGCAATCAATAACAGCAGTCCTTGGACCTTGTATTGGCCCTTGCCATTACGAAGTAACAAGCGAGTTTTACAACCAATTTATTGATTGCCAGAATAAGTTCCAAAAATATTTTTTAAAAACAGATAAAGTAAATCACTTTCGCTTTGATCTATGGGCATTTATTATGAATCAACTAAAAGAAGCAGGAGTTTATGCTTCTTGTGTGGAGCTTTGCACCTACCAAGATGAACAAAACTTTTTCTCCTATCGCCGTACAACACACCGCAACAAACCTGATTATGGACGGCAAATTTCTGCTATTATGTTGAAATAATAAGACCTTTTACACTGTGTTTATTTTTAATAATCCATTCACACACAAAATGTAAATGTTTCGGCTATTATTATTTTCAATATTTAGTTGTGATGATTAAGTTAAGACAAATTCTTTTTCTTTTAACAACAGTTTTCTTTGGTCCATTTCATACATAAGGCATAGCATTGAAGCTATTCTTTTATAAAGAAAGCAAAAAAAGCTTAATCAATATGCACCTCTCTTCTCCATGGATAAAAAACTTTGCTTTAAAAATAATAAAAATCTTTGAAGAAGAAAAAACAAAATGCATCCCTCTTTAATAATGGTAGATAAAATTGTAATGCTTTCGTAATTGTTTCCTTGCAATCTGGTGACAAGAAGTTAAAAGTCGTTGTTGCTCTCTACTGTAATTATTTAAAGGTTCTAACATGAAACTTTTCTGCGGAAATTCTAATCCACGTTTAGCTGAAGATGTTACAAATTATTTAAACATTCCCTTAGGTAAAGCAACTGTGAAGCGCTTTGCTGATCAGGAAATTTTTGTAGAATTGCATGAAAATGTCCGCGGACAAGATGTGTTTGTTTTGCAATCTACCTCCTATCCTGCAAACGATCATTTGATGGAATTGCTCATCATGATTGATGCTCTTCGTCGTTCTTCGGCGCGTCGTATCACAGCTGTGATACCCTATTTTGGTTACGCTCGCCAAGACCGTAAACCTGGACCAAGGACTCCCATTTCCGCAAAACTTGTTGCCAACCTGATTACTGAAGCAGGAGCCCATCGCGTTTTAACATTGGATCTTCATGCAGGACAAATTCAAGGTTTTTTTGATATTCCAACAGATAATCTCTATGCGGTTCCCGTCATTTCTCGCGATGTCAAGATCCATTACCCTCTTGAAAATGTGATCGTTGTTTCACCTGATGTCGGTGGAGTAGTACGCGCACGCTCACTTGCCAAGCGCTTAAACAGTTTGCTGGCTATTGTTGATAAACGTCGTGATCGTCCTGGCGAATCAGAAGTGATGAATATCATTGGAGATATATCTGGAAAAGATTGCCTTTTGCTCGATGATATTGTTGATTCAGGTGGAACGCTATGCAATGCAGCGAGTGCTCTCCTTAAACACGGTGCCAATAGCGTCACCGCTTACATCACACACGGTGTTCTTTCTGGAGATGCTATCGAACGCATTACCAACTCAGAAATGAAAGAATTGGTTATTACAGATTCAATTATGCCAACACAAGCAATTGAAAAAGCACATAATATTCGTGTTTTGCCAATTGCCGACCTGATTGGAGAAGCAATTGCAAGAACAGCAGCAGAACAATCTGTTTCAAGCTTATTCGGTTAAACTGGTTCCTTTGGATCTCCTAGTGCTGTTTCTACACCAAGATCAGGAAAAGCTATAATGCGTTGACCACTAAAATGCGTATGAATAATAATGAGTCCACGCTCTTCAAAGTAGGTTAAAAGTCGACGTGCACGACTTAAAGAATGGGTTCCATAAAGACGTGCCAAAAATGCATCTGATGGACATGGTTGTCCGCTCAAAGCAGCTTGTGCTACATTCAAAAAAACACCTTGAACATCATCCTCCAAACTTTCTGATAGATGTAGAACGCGTTTCCAGCTTTCACTAACAGCGGTTTTTTCATCAACACAAGCCTGAGCAATAGCTAATTTACGCCGAAATTGCGAAAGGTTTAAAAGTTCTCCTGACAAACCATGAATACGGCAACGAACTAAAAAATCTTGATAAAGCACCGCGGTTGAACGATAAAAAGCCTCAGGATCATCAAGAATTTCCCGAATAACGCGTTCTGCTTGTTTATCACGATCAACGATAGACAGTTCAGGAAATAAGCTTGGTTCTTCTTCTAACAATTCTTGTTTTTTATGAACTGCCTCTTCTAACATCTCATGAATTGATTTTTCTTTCACCAACTCTCGTGATTGTTTAAATGGAATTAAAATTTCCTCCGGTGAAGCAGTAAAAACAAGCTCTTTTACATCAGCCCGCTCTGTTGGAAGTGGCATTAATTTGGGGCTAGAAGAACGTGCCAATGTTTCGACAGGACCAATGATAATCGGTAAGGAACGCCTTGATAAAGCGGGACCTAAAGCTATAAAATGACCGCGCTCAAGATCTCTAAACATTTCCGCTTGGCGACGTTCCATTCCCAAAAGATCAGCAGCACGCACCATATCAATATCTAAAAAAGTCCGCCCTATTAAAAAATTTGAGGCTTCAGCAGCTACATTTTTGGCAAGTTTAGCCAAACGCTGTGTAGCAATGACACCAGCAAGACCACGCTTGCGCCCCCGACA
This sequence comes from Bartonella refiksaydamii, assembly GCF_902652675.1. Taxonomy (NCBI): domain Bacteria; kingdom Pseudomonadati; phylum Pseudomonadota; class Alphaproteobacteria; order Hyphomicrobiales; family Bartonellaceae; genus Bartonella; species Bartonella refiksaydamii. The sequence goes on along the minus strand of NZ_LR736291.1, from coordinate 30,884 downwards.
CATAAGATTAGTCATAGCACTAAGTGAAATTTTACGCGCTTCATCAGAAACTTCTCCTGCCGCTGCTGGAGCAAATAATTGTGCTTCATCTACAACAACGAGCATGGGATACCAATAGTCACGTTCCACATCAAATAATGCACCAAGAAAAGCCCCTACAGCGCGCATCTGTTGTTCAGTATCTAAACCTTCAAGGTTGAACACCACCGAAACCCGATGTTGACGAATGCGTTGAGCAATACGTGTCAATTCTAGTTCGCTGCGTTGAGCCTCCACAATAACATGACCAAATTTATCTGCTAAAGTGACAAAATCACCCTCTGGATCAATTACACAGTGCTGTACCCATGAAGCGCTTTGTTCAAGAAGACGGCGAAGAAGATGAGACTTTCCTGAACCAGAATTGCCTTGCACAAGAAGACGCGTCGCTAATAATTCTTCTAAATCAACAAAAGCCGGCACAGATTTATGCAAAGCACGGCATTCTGCCATCTCACCCAAGGCAATTTCAACCTTCATAATATCTCCACTATTTGATTTTGAATATAACAGCTAGTAAGTTATTTATTCTCCATCTAAACTATGCTTGTAACATTTCCTCTTATCCGACGATAGAAATCATCGTTTTTTCCCACAACTCTTGCATCTGTGAATAGTTTGAATTATAGAAAAACTTCTGCGTAGACACCCTTGGAGGCAACGCAGAATGGAGCAATCGCTGCTTGACAGTGCATATCTTCATATTCATGCAAAAACTGTTGTTGGTTTTTGATGGATCTCCAATCATGTAAAAGGACTTAAATCATGAGCAAAAGCTATATTCTTAAGGCCGAGATACGCGAGCGGGTTGGTAAGGGGTCCTCCCGTGAACTTCGCCGCAATGGTCTCATTCCTGCTGTCATTTATGGTGAAAAACAGCCCCCTTTGGCAATCACAGTTCCCTATAAAGAAATTTTCCACAAAATTCACGCTGGTGGCTTTCGTACCACTGTTGCAACTATTGCAATTGGCAAACAAAAAATTACGGTTTTACCAAAAGATTACCAATTGGATCCCGTGCGTGACTTTCCCTTACATGTAGATTTCCTCCGTATTTCAGCAAAATCTGTTGTGGAAGTGAATATTCCAGTACACTTCCTCAATGAGGACACAGCTCCTGGACTTAAAAAAGGAGGTGTCCTCAATATTGTTCGACATGAAATTGAATGTATCGCTCCAGCAAATGCTATCCCTGAAGCAATTGAGATTGATCTCTCCAGCTACTCTATTGGTGATTCTATACATATTTCTGCAGTGCAACTGCCGAAAGATGTTACTCCAGTCATCCAAGATCGAGACTTTACTATTGCAACCATTGCAGCTCCTGCTGGCATGGATGTCAGTGATGAGATTTCTGGGCAAGAAGATGACGAGAACAACAAAGAAACTTGATAAATTTTAACAGGCGGGAATTTTCCCCGCCTTAACTTTTTAGATATTTATTAACCGCTCATACTTTACTGAAGGTACGCATGTGGCTTATTGCTGGTCTTGGCAATCCTGGTTCACAATACCAAAATAACCGCCATAATATCGGTTTTATGGCTGTTGATGCTATTTACCAATCCTTCTCTTTTTCTCCGTGGTCAAAAAAATTTCAAGCCGAAATTTCCAATGGTCTCATAAATGGTGAAAAAACTTTTCTTATAAAACCTCAAACGTTCATGAATCTCTCCGGCCAAGCTATTGGTGAAGCCTTGCGATTTTATAAATTAGATTCGAAGAATTTGATCATTATTTGTGATGAGCTAGATTTAACACCGGGAAAAGTACGTGTAAAAATCGGTGGAGGGAATAATGGACATAATGGTATAAAGTCTATTGATGCCCATTGCAGTAATGATTACTGCCGTATACGATTAGGGATCGGACATCCTGGAATCAAAGAACTTGTTCATCAGCATGTTTTAGGAAACTTTACAAAATCTGATCAAGAATGGTTATCCCCCCTTTTAGAAACGATTGCAAAAAATATTGCTTTCCTCATAAAAGGTGACAAGTGCCTCTTTATGAACAAAATCTCACAAACAATAAAAAACAAAGATCTTCACAATAACGACCCATTTTTCCAGAACATAAAACAATAATACTACTTGGTACAATTCTTGCTCATAAAATACTCTTTTTTAAGAGAGATCGAGCAGAAAACCTAAAATGATCGAATGATACTAAATAAGCTTACCCTGCTTAGAATTAAAAAATTTCACTTGGATCTGGATTGATTGTTGACTGTAATGGATCGTAAACATTTGATTGTTGACTTAAAACACGAGGTCTACCCTCACCATTTTGCAGCACCACTACACGCGAACCAGTGGGAACACGATCATAAAGATCAATAATATCTTGATTGAGTAAACGTATACACCCGCTTGAAATAGCGTGACCAATCGACCACGACTCGTGCGAACCGTGAATGCGGAAAAGGGTATCCTGTCCATTTTTGAAAAGATAAAGTGCTCGTGCCCCCAATGGATTATCAGGACCTGGTGACATTCCTTGACCCAAATGACCATAACGTTCTGGTTCTCGAGCCATCATTGCCGCTGTAGGAGCCCAATTTGGCCATCGGCGTTTGCGCTGCACAACCCCTTCACCTTCAAATGCCAACCCTTCTTTACCAACCCCGATACCGTAACGCAAAGCTTGCCCATTTTCACCAATAAGGTAAAGAAAACGCTCCTGCGTATCTATAACCAATGTACCAGGTGGATAAGACGTATAATAAATCACTTTTTGACGCCAAAACTTTGGATCAATTGTCGAAAGATCAACAGCAGGCAATAAATAAGGCTCATTTGTTACAGGTCCATACAAAGCCTGCATTTCTGCTGGGATATACCGAACTTGTTGAGAGGAAACAAATGACACATCTGACTGACGCGTAGCACATCCAACCAAAGCCAAAGATGCTGCAATTAAAAAGGCATAACGAGATAACACTCTTATATTTTCTCCAATTAATTTTTCATGTAGACTTGCTTACTATGAAAAACTTAGCACATTGTTAACGTTAATTCTGACTTCATATTATGATATAAGATAGGGGATATTTAGAATACGGCAAAAAAGCAGATTAGCTTATCTAACATAGATTTTTTTACCGACAACAACAAGAGACTATGACTCTCCTCAAAATATGCTATAGAAATTCTAAAAAACTTTATCTTAACTAAATAATCACAATAGAAAAGAAGACATTCATGGGTTTTAAATGCGGTATTGTGGGATTACCTAATGTTGGTAAATCAACCCTTTTTAATGCATTAACAAAAACAGCGACAGCACAAGCTGCCAATTATCCTTTTTGTACAATCGAGCCAAATACAGGAGAAGTTGCCGTTCCGGACTTGCGAATGGAAAAAATTGCTTCTATCGCTGGCTCAAAAGAAATCATTCCCACACGCATCAGTTTTGTTGATATTGCCGGACTTGTACGTGGTGCTTCAAAAGGTGAAGGTTTAGGCAATAAATTTTTAGCTAATATCCGCGAAGTCGATGCCATTATCCACGTTTTACGCTGTTTTCAAGATGAAGATATTACCCATGTAGAAGGACGCATTGATCCCGTTTCTGATGCCACAACTGTTGAAACGGAACTCATGCTCGCGGATCTTGAAAGTCTTGAGCGGAGAATCGTACAAATCCGTAAACGTGCAACTGGAAAAGATAAGGAAGCTCTAACGATTCTTCCCGTTATGGAAGTAGCATTAGATTTGCTGCAGAAAGGAAGTCCTGTCCGCTTATTACTTAAAGATATCTCTTCCGATGAACACCACATCCTTGAGAGCTTAAATCTTTTAACTTCCAAACCTGTACTTTATGTGTGCAATGTAAGTGAAAATGACGCCGCTCATGGAAATAGCTTTACCCAAATGGTTGAAAAAATGGCAAAAGAGCAAAACGCTCAAAGCATTATCATTTCTGCTTCCATCGAAGCTGAAATCACCCAACTTAATGATGCAGAAGCCTCCGAGTATCTTAATGCCCTAGAACTTTGCGAACCAAGTCTAAATCGCCTCATTCGCGCTGGCTATAATTTGCTTGACCTCATTACTTATTTTACGTGCGGACCTAAAGAAACACGAGCGTGGACAATTACGCGTGGCACGAAAGCACCCCAAGCAGCTGGCGTAATTCACTCAGATTTTGAACGCGGCTTTATTCGCGCCCAAACCATCAGCTACGATGATTATATTGCTCTGGGTGGAGAAAACGGCGCAAAAGAAGCTGGCAAAGCCAGAGATGAAGGCAAAGAGTACATTGTGCAAGACGGTGATATTATGTTGTTTAAACATAATACATAATACCTACTTCATCTCAATGTGTTACATTTATTAAGCAAATAACAAAGCGTTTCTTTAATGAAGAACACCTCTCACGGAAAATGGTGCGTTGTTGTATTACTCATTCACACGCTTGCCTTAAAGAAACATCTCTCGTTGCCCTTAATCCTATTTTACAGTTCCGCCTGTAAAGGTTATAAGCTAGCATCATTATTTCCTTTGTAAACTCCAAATGATGCAACTATTTTTGCATTGAGACAATCCGTGTGAGACATTTCTACTTCTTTCTTAAACGGCTCTTATCCACACAGTGATTCCTCTTGTGAAATACAAGAGAATGATTTTTGTGCTTCATCATAAGGGGAATAAAATGAGAGAATATTCCTGTATTCAAGACTCTCATTCAAATCGTATAATGATAAATTGCCTTTATAAATGAGTTATCCAATGTAAAGAACATCTTGTTTTATGAATCTTTTTAAAGATGGGGGATAGAATTCTCAAACGCTCCTCTAAATCTACAAGTATCCCCTTTGAGGTATTTTTAGATGCGCTAGCCATCTAGAGCGTTTTACTCTAAACAAATCAAAATCTTAAAAAAACTTCCTCACCTCAAAAAAATTATGCCTTTAAATTCTTTAAGAAACTGAAATAATTTTACCTTCAAAAAACACGAAAAAACAGTTGCTACCATTTTATCTATAATAGCAACGGTTTTGTCTATAGAAAATGGAACGCAAAATTAACGTGCCCAACGTCCTTCATATTTAAATGTAGGAGCTTCCTTTAAAGAATCCTTTGTTGCATTCGTAATAAGTTTCCACTTGCCATAATCATTTATCATCTGGATTGTTTCTGGAGAAACAACTACATAACTCTCCCCTATACCAAGGAAACCACCAATCGCAATAACAAACCCCGCAATGTTATTTTCACGCAGAATAATATCTTTTACTTCACCAATATTTTCATCTTCTAAATTGTATACATTTGCACCAATAAGACTTGAAGCAACAAAATCAGTTGCTAAAGGTGTAACATAACGCACAGACATATCTGACCCCACCTGAACGATACCCATCGAAGAAATCATTTCAGGTTTAGAAGGTACAGCGAAAGACTGGGCATAAGTACTAGAAGCCATCAAAACTGACATAAGAGTAGTACATGCAATTTTTTTCATTTTAACATCTCCATTTTTACTTTGCTTTTACTTTACAAAGCCTCAATGCATCGTAACCGGATTTGTTCCCTATACTTTCTCAATACCAGAATCTTAGCCTTTTCTCCTTTTCAATCTTTTGTTTTCTTCTCAAGTTCCTCCTCTAAACTATACCAGATACGGACTGTTAAAATATAAACAAGCCCTCCCCAAAAGATGAGAAATAAAATAACACGAAAACCAGTTTTTTACGAAACTCCATGTGGAATCAGCAGCCCACATCAAAAAAAGCAGAAACATCACGTGCATAATGTTCAACTGTTTCAGGAGTCCCATCCTCATAGGATACAACACCATCCCTCAGAGGAGGTGCCATAGTCAAAGAATTACTTGCAATAAAATAAGATTATACCAATAATCATCAGCATTTTGTATTCTCTAGTACCTTCTGATGTCCTGTTAAAAGAACCGTAATATAATCTAGACCAGCAGCATTATAATGAATCAATACATCAGTAATCAAAGCAGGAAACGGTAAATATATAACACGTGCACGTGCCATTAGTGATAAATCTGAAGGATAAGCGCCCTTAAGAACAAATTTTGCTTCTTCTTCATTAGCAAAAGGAGAAGTGTCTGTTGCAATACCTGCGCATTTAAAAAATTTCCCTTCTCGATTAGGTCCATCGCTTACTTCATATTGCCTAGAAAAAACCTTAATCTATTCCTGATCATAGCCAAGCGCTTTCAAATCACAAAAAGCTACATATTTTAACCCATGGCAACTAGAACAAACCTGTTTATAAATTTTTAACCCACGCCGTAATTGCGCCTTATCATAAGCCCCAAATGGTCCTGAAAAGCTCCATTCCTGTTTTTTAGGAGATTGTAAAGGAAAAAATAGACTCCCTCTGTATCAAAGACATTACCAGCAATACTGTGAGAGGAAAAACTCATCACTATTATAACAATCAATACAATAAAAACTTTTACCATAGAACATTTTTTTCTGTTTCAGATCTTCAATAATTGAAGAAGGAAGAGAACGACTCTTTTCAAAAGAAGGGAGGAGCGGTAAAACAATCAAAAAGAATATAAAATAATATGCTGTAGCCAATTACGTCTATAAAAGGGTTCTGTCACTGATTTCTTGTGAACCAAGCCAACCAAGTAAAAACAACATCGATAATTAACGCCCCCAAAAAAATTATAAATAGGTCGATATCTTGCGGGACATATTTTAGAGCAATCTAACCATGGGACAAAAATCAAAACGAAAACCGAACCAGCTAAGAGAACAACACCCAGAAAAGTTGATGAAAGAGCACCAATATTAAAGGTTATAGCACGCAACATCGCATAAAAAGGCAGAAAATACTACCCTAGTACCACACAAAGAGGCGCCTTTAAAGGATCAGCGGCGCTATAATTTACAGCCTGTCCCATATAATCAGGCATATAAAACAAAAAACAAACCAAAAAAATCAAAAAACAGTAATGGCAAAAATATCTTTGATAAGCGCATAAAGCGCAAAAGGAACAAATTCCTCATCTGATTGCATTGCAAGACCGGTTGGATTAGCTTGCCCAATTTGGTGGAGTGCAAAAATATGCAGCCCCACAAGAAAAAGCAAAACAAATGACAATAAATAATGGAAAACACAAAAACGGTTCAAGGTTGGTTGTCCTACGCTATAACCACCAAGAAACGTTTCATGCAACCACGTCCCCATTAAAGGAACAGCTTTTAAAAGGCCTGCAACCACTGAAGCTGCGGAAACAGACATCATCCCCCAAACCAGCACATAACCCCAAAATGCTATGCCATCATAATGATATAGATACACCCCCCGTGTTTCAAACCATTTCTCGCATATTTTTATAAAAACCATAATAAAGACCACGTGCTAAATGGATATAAACAGCAATAAAAAAGAACGAAGATCCTACACAATGCCATGGACGAAAAAGCTAACCAAACTGCCCTTCACGCCTAAAATGTTCACCAGTTTCAAAAGCTAAATGAACATCTGGCACATAATGCAGTGCTAATACAATACCGGTCAAAAGCTGTGATAAAAGCATAACGGTCAAAATACCGCCGAATGTATAAAAATAGTTAAGATTACGTGGAACAGGAAAAATGACAAATACATTATAAAAAAGACGAGGGAGAGGCAAACGCTTATCAAACCAACGGGAAAGAGCACTTTTAGGAAAATAGGAAGGAAATTTTGCCATCACTTTATCCTATTTTCAGCAAAGTATCAGAAAGAAATTGATAGGGCAGAATAACTAAATTATAAGGAGCAAGCCCTGAGCGCACTCTTCTAGATGTATCATAAGCAGTGCCATGGCACGGGCATAACTAGCCCCAAAATTTACCTAATTATCCAAGTGTTATACAACCTAGATGCGTGCAAAGATTAATGATAATAAGCCAATTCTCACGTCCCTCGCCTGCAGAACGCGCGAAATCCGTCGCTTCTTCTTCACCTTCAAGATTAGGATTACTCGCCTGACAATCTCTAAGAATATCCAATTTGGTAGCACGAGCTTCAGAAATTTCTTTTACCATACCCTTCCCCATTACATAATCCCTGATCATTTAGCCTCCTCAACCATGAAAAATATCCCTCAAAAGACTTTTTGTCATTTATATGATTTGTTCTTTTTTGTCTTTCCCTAACTAAACGCAATTTCAATAAATAATTGAGCATAAACATTCCCCATACTTGCTATCTTCGACACTTTTTTGTTTTTCAAATCCTACATTTGGAAATTAAAATTTTCTTATTCCAATTGTAGATACAGCTTCAACATTCTCAAGCTCTATAAAGCAATATTCTCAGATATATTATCTTTTACAGCTATCCTATTTACTACGAAACCCCAGAATTCCTTTGATTTTTGACTCACTAAATATTCTGCTATTTCCTCTACCAACAATATCGAAATTCTACGTATAACCTGCTTTATCATCTTGTCGAGTTAATAAAGCTTGTCCCATAATTAATACTTATAAAAGAAATAATAAAAGCCTATTTGATAACTGGTATGACTCCACGAGCGATCTTTATTGTTAATCGAATTCTTTCACGGATAAACACCTGACTCAAGCAACAAAATGTTGCGAGAAAAATAAACTGGACATTCTCTGGATAGGACACATTCTTCTAATCATCCAAATCTGTATTGAAACTCATTAATCATGATCATTTTTCACTGTTCATGCTTTACTCATCTAATAACAAATTGAGGAGCATAGCTTTTCCTTGAAATCTAAATTGAATAACAGGTAAACACAAAAATTACGTGCTTCTCAATTATTTTTTTTGAATAAGATACAGAGCTTCTTTACAAACACGAAAGAAAAATCATACTACATGAAATATGACACTTCACATTGCTCTTTTTCAACCCGATATTGCTGGTAATACTGGAACAATTCTGCGTCTTAGTGCCTGTTTTGGTTTACATGTGCACATTATTGAGCCCGCAGGCTTTAATTTGTCAGATCGCAACCTTAAGCGAGCAGGGTTGGATTATCTTGAATACGCCTCGCTAGAGCGACACATTGATTGGCAACATTTTATAAAAAACATGAGACACTTTAACCGTCGCCTTTTGCTTTTGAGTACAAAGGCAAAAACATGTTATACGCAGGTATGCTATCAGAAAAACGACGTTTTACTTTTTGGTCGTGAATCAGCTGGAGTTCCCGACTATATTCATGAAGCCGTTGACTGTGCACTGAAAATTCCCATGCAACCACACGCACGTTCTCTCAATCTTGCAATGAGCGTCGCTATAACAACAGGAGAAGCGCTTCGCCAAATTGGTTATAATGAGAAAAGAAAAACTTCATAAAGAAAATACAAAAATCTCATTAAGAGATTCAATACATTGATAAAAACGCCCCATGTATTGTACATAGCCTATAATTTTCAAAAGAACGCAATCACCACATTTTCCTAGGACCTACAATCTCTTAAAACTTTATAATCTTCAAAGCACCTTTACAAATCATCCGAAAAAATTATGCAAAATAAGATTAAGAGTTGGAAGCTAAACACTTCACCGCACCATTTCTGCTACCAATAATCAAGCAACTACAAACAATCCTGCCATAAAAATAACAAAAGCTTTTTTGTAAAAGTCCGTATTATGAATTAACTCTTTCTAATAATGCATTACGATCCATTAAAAATCCGCTTTCAATCCATATCATTTCTAGCTCTTTGAGTTTTTTCCCCAAAAGCACTCCTTTAGAAAAACCTTTTTTTATCAAATCTTTGCCTTTAACAGGAAACGTTGGAATCTGCCATTTTTGAGCAAGCTGATAAAGTCTTTCATAATCTTCTACTTTTTGCGAAATCCCATTTCCCTCAAAAGCATCAGTATGTGCTGCTGCTACAGATAAGGACAATTGGTCCAAAACCGGCTGTCGACCATGAAAATAAATCAATTTTTGCACGAAACCATCTGAACAGTTTTGACTAATCATTTTTAACTCTGCCCATTCCTTTAACCGCATTGTTTCTTTATGAGAAAAACGCAAGCGATGCGCCATGTCATGAAGACGTACGGGATCAGGAGGAAGAAGACTTTCTAGCCGCAACAATGGATCGATTTTCCAACCAGAAGCCTGTTCTGCTTTCACCAATGAGTGGATTGCATCAATTCCCCATTTTTCTGTTTCAGGGAGAATGCGTGTTAAAATTCCACTTTGACGCATCCATAAAAGAGCACGTATTGGATCTGAAGCAGCGAGAAGTTTTTTTATTTCTCCCCAAATGCGCTCAGATGAAAGTTTTTGCAGACCATTTTTTAAACAAACACATGCTTTTAATCCTTGCACATCAGGTCGTCCTGTTCCATACCAAGCAAAAAAGCGAAAAAAACGCAAAATACGTAAATAATCTTCGCGGATACGACTTTCTGCAATACCAATAAAACGCACTGTCCGGCTGGCAATATCATCCAAGCCTCCTACATCATCATAAAGCTGCCCAGCAGCATCACAATAAAGTGCATTAATTGTAAAATCCCGCCGCTCAGCATCTTTTTGCCAATCACGACCAAATGCCACTTTTGCATGACGACCATCCGTTTCAATATCAGAGCGAAGCGTTGTTATTTCATAAGAACATGACTGAGAAACCACAGTCACTGTACCAAACGCAACGCCTGTAGGAATAGCTTTAAATCCTGCCTCTTCTGCGCGTACTATAACCTGTTGTGGCAAACAGGTTGTCGCAATATCAATATCACTAATAGGCTGTCCTAACAGCTGATTGCGCACTGCTCCCCCCACAATACGCGCCTCTTCACCCTCCAAAGACAAAATACGAAGAAGTGTTTGGACATCACTATGCTGTAACCACTCAACCTGCTTAAAATTTTGTCTTATACTCACCCTTTAACCTTTCAAAAATTATCCTCATTGCCTTAATCAAATATCCTCATGAGGACAATATTTCTAAGCTATCCCTTATACAACACATCTGTTTGTTCCAAATAGATTACTCTGTGTATGTACGAATATAAAAAAACAGCATATTACACTTCTTTTCTCCTCATTTTCTGTTACAAATTATAAAATATTCATTATTATGCAGAGAAAATCAGTGATTTTTCAATAGACGCCTTAAGGAAAAAATATGAGTCAACCTGATACATCATCCAATTCTCTTAAAAAAGCTAATATCAATCATGAAGCCCAAGAAATTATTAATGATATTGATACAGCACACAAAGAATTGGATATTTTACAACGAGAAATTGATAAAGTTATTTTTGGACAAAATCATGTGATTGAATATGCTTTAATAGCTATTTTTGCTGGTGGACACACTCTTCTCGTGGGTGCTCCAGGACTTGCTAAAACGCGTCTTGTTGAAACTTTAGGAACAGTATTAGGACTTGATGAAAAACGCATCCAATTCACTCCTGATTTAATGCCTTCGGACATTATTGGTTCTGAAATTATGGATTCAGATAAAAATGGTAAGCGTTCTTTCCGCTATGTTCCAGGCCCTATTTTCACCCAACTTCTCATGGCTGATGAAATTAATCGCGCTTCTCCTCGCACGCAATCAGCTCTTTTACAAGCCATGCAAGAATATCATGTCACTGTTGCCGGTAATCGTTATGATTTACCACAACCTTTTCATGTGCTTGCAACCCAAAATCCTTTTGAGCAAGAAGGAACATACCCACTTCCTGAAGCACAACTGGATCGCTTTTTGATGCAAATTGATATTGACTATCCTGATTTAAGCACAGAACGACGTATTATTTTAGAAACAACGAGAGAGAAAAACAAAAAAGCAAAACCGATTTTGTCAACTCAAAAACTGCAAAAAATTCAAAAGATCGTTCGTAAAATGCCACTCTCGGAAAATATTATAGAAGCCATTTTAAAGATTGTCCGTTCAGCCCGCCCTCATAAAGACAATACTCTTGCAAATGCTTATATTGCTTGGGGACCTGGTCCTCGAGCATCACAAGCGCTTTCACTCTGTGTCCGCGCCCGTGCCCTTTATCATGGGCGTTTAGCTCCCTCACTTGATGATGTTGAGGCATTAGCTTACCCCGTATTACAACACCGCATGGCACTCAATTTTTCCGCACATTCTGACAATATAACCATAAAAGATGTTATCAATAATCTCGTGAAAGACACTCTCTGATGGCTATTGGTAAAAAAGTTTCAAAACAGCCTCCAATGACCCTTGCGGTTAAACTGCATGAAAATGCAGCGAAAATGCCATATTTTCTTCTACAAGCACGTCAAATCGCCAAGACACTGATAACTGGATGGCATGGACAACGTAAACGCGGCAACGGAGAAAATTTTTGGCAATTTCGCCCTTATGTTGAAGGAGAATCCATTACACGCATTGACTGGCGTCGCTCAGCACGTGATGAACATACTTACCTACGCGAACATGAATGGGAAATGACACAAACAGTTTGGTTTTGTCCTGATCAAAGTGCATCTATGCATTACTGTTCGCGCTTTTCCAAAATCTCTAAGGGTGATCATGCTATCATTCTTACCCTTGCATTGGCATCACTTCTAGCCCAAAGTGGTGAACGTATTGCTATCCCTAACTTAATGTCCCCTACAATGGCATCCAATATACTAGAACGGATGGCATTAGCTTTGACAAATCATCAAAGTGAAAATCCATTTTCAAACTTTTCAACGATTACGCGTTTTTCGCATGCTATCATAATAAGCGACTTTCTTGATCGTCCTGAAAAAATCATTCAACATTTAAACACTTTATCTACGAAACAGGTCACGGCTCATTTAATTGAAATTGCTGATCCCGCAGAAGAAAACTTTCCCTATAAGGGTCGCACAGAATTTTTTGACCCTGAAACGAAAGAAAAGCACATTTTCGGAAAAGCAGAAAACCTTCGTAAGCACTATTGCAAACTGTATCAAGCAAGGAGACAAGAGTTAGCAAATTTTTGCTCACGCCAAGGATGGACCTATCACGTGAGTACAACAAACCAGCCCTTCACAGAAACCATTTTGCATCTTGCAAATAAAATGGGGTGCCCTCCATCTCACAGCAGGAGGTTGTTTTGAGTTTTGCTGCTCCCTTGTTATTACTAGGACTTTTATCCCTACCAGCCATTTGGTGGTTGTTACGGATAACACCTCCATCCCCGCGTAAAGAGCTCTTTCCTCCTTTGCGCTTTCTACCAAAACCAACAAATCAGCAAGAAACCGCAAATCATACACCTTGGTGGTTACTGGTATTACGGTTAACCATAGCGGCGCTCATTATTATCGCTTTGGCACAACCCACTTGGAATCAAAAGCCAATTACACTCTCTGGGTCTCATCCCCTTGCACTCATTATCGACAATGGATGGGCGTCAGCGAGAGAATGGGAAAAACGCATTTCTATTGCCAAAACTCTCCTTGCACAAGCAGAAAAACATCAAAAAGATATTTACTTACTTGCAACTGCTGAAAATGATAGCTCCAATATAGTCCCCTTGCCCGCAAAAACTATAAAACAACATTTAATGCATTTACAGCCTCACCCTTGGCCTGTCAATCGTATGTCAGCTCTAAAAAAACTCATTGAAATAACCAAAGGTAAACCCCTTGATATTGCTTACTTAAGTGATGGATTACAAATAAGTGAAGATGATCAAACTTTCGCTCTTATTAAACAATTAAAACCCAAAACACTCTTATGGTACTCAGCTGATATTTCGGATTTAGTCGGCATAGCGGCCATAGAAAATAACAATGGAAACATGGTAGCGCGCATCATCCGTCCAACGACACGTGGCAAAACTCCAGCTACTCTAAGTCTTTACGATGCAAACAATAAATTGCTCGGACAATTTACAACAAACTTTCTTGAGGGAGAAACAACAGCGCTTGTTCCATTTAATGTACCACTTGAACTCCACAATGATATTGCTTGGATAAAAATCAATAACCAAGCACATGCTGCTGCTACTTTCTTAGTAGACAGCCACAATAGAGTAAACCGTGTTGCTCTCCTCTCACTAGGTACCAATGAAATGGTACAGCCTCTGCTCTCTCCATTTTACTACATTATCAAAGCCTTACAAAGCCACACACAGCTTATAACAGCCGGTGGAAGAGAACTTTCAACTGATATTGATCACTTACTCAAACAAAGTCCTTCTGTTTTCATTATGGGGGATATTGTGAACATGTCGGAAGAAGCAGAAAAAAAGCTGTCTAATTTTGTAAATAAAGGAGGAACACTCATTCGCTTTGCAGGGGAGAATCTGAGTACTGCAGAACACTACGATAGCCTACTACCAGTACCACTGCGTCCTGGTAAACGTTCACTTGGGAGTATTATGTCTTGGACTAAACCGCAAAAACTTGCGCCTTTTGCAAAAAATAGCTTCTTCTTCGATCTTCCTTTTCCAGAAGATGTTACTGTCACTCGCCAAATTCTAGCAGAACCAAGCTCAGATCTTTTTGAAAAAACATGGCTCAGTCTTTCTGATGGAACACCCCTTATTACAGCAACGCGTCGTGGCAAAGGAACACTCATTCTTATTCATATCGCTCCCGATCCCACATGGTCAAATCTTCTACTTTCTGGCTTTTTTGCACAAATGTTGCAAAAACTGATCACATTAAGCGCCTATGAAAACACAAACCCATCACACATAAAAAACATAAAAAAAGGAACAACAATACAAAATCCTTGGCGAACAGTGAATACCGACGGGCAATTACAAATGCCTCCTCCTCATGTTGTTCCATTAGTCCTTGATGGCCAAGAGCCGCCTCTTCCTTCCTATTATACCCCACCTGGACTCTACGGCATAAAAAATAATTTTTATGCACTTAATCTCTTAAATCATTCATCATACTTGATGAAGCAATCATCATTACTATCCCCTTTAAGCAAGAGTCCTTTATCTTACAATACAAAAGAAAAACATCTTACTGGCCCACTTTTAGGATTGGCTCTCTTATTATTCGCCTTTGACAATTTTCTCATGTTATGGATGGGAGGTGCTTTTTTTCTCAACCGGCGGCGCAATATACTCCTTTTCCTCCCCCTTACAATAGGTATCATCGCCTTATTTTCATATAATCCAACAGTTCATGCACAAGGTACAGAAAATAATAATGAAACCATAGTACAAGCAGCTGGTTCTACACATCTTGCTTACGTGATAACGAATAATCATGAAATTGATAAAACGAGTAAAAGTGGTCTAGAAGCCTTAAGCCAATTTATTGCAGAACGTACAATGCTCTTGCCAAGCTCTGTGATAGCACTTGATCTCGATAAAGATGAACTCTCCTTCTATCCTCTCATTTACTGGCCAATTGATGCTAACAGTCCTGTACCAACTCCAAAAAGCCTTGAAAAAATAAATAACTTTATGAAACACGGAGGCACTATTTTATTTGACACGCGTGATCAGATAAATACCGACCTTAATCTTGAAGGAGCTGCCACCCCTGCTACACAAAGATTACGAACCATCTTAAAGGGATTGAACATTCCAGCCATTGAACCAGCATCAACCGATCATGTTATTGCGCGTTCTTTTTATATTATGCCTGATTTCCCCGGACTCTATCGTGGTTCACCTTTGTGGGTTGAATCATCATCGACAAGTAAAAAAAACAAAAGCTTTCTTGCCACGGGTGATAATGTAAGTTCCCTTCTGATCACCGCGAATAACTTTGCTGGTGCTTGGGCACTAAATGAAAAAGGCATGTGGAAATACCCTCTTATTCCTAATGATCCAATGCAACGCCTATGGGCATTTCGTGCAGGATTAAATATTGTTATCTATGTGCTTACAGGAAATTATAAAGCTGACCAAATTCATGTTCCGGCACTCTTAGAACGCTTTAAAAGAGAAAGAAGGTAATGATAGCATTCATCACTTTTCAACCTTTTTTACCACTCTCTTGGATTCTCCTCTTAAGTGGATTATCCATATTTTTCGTCATTATTGGCCTTGTTACACAACGTCAAGGCTCTTTATTCCGCTTTATAGCATTAACCGCACTCATCCTTGCTCTGCTTAATCCCATGATCATAAAAGAGCAACGTGAACCAGTTAAAAGCACTGTAGGCATTGTTATTGACCGCAGCAAAAGCCAAACGTTTGGCACACGCACAAGTGATAGTGATGCAGCACGCGCACAATTAACCAATGTATTGGCGCATTATCCGCAATTTGAGCCACGCTTTATTGAGGCAGGAAAACTCGCTGATAATCAATATGCGCACTCAACAAATTTGTTTAGTACTTTAACACAAGCACTATCTGATGTCCCACCATCTCGTTATGCAGGTACAATCTTCATCACTGATGGACAAGTCCATGACATTCCATCACTCTCAGAACTTCACCATCAAGCACCTGTCAATGCTCTTATAACAGGAAGATCAGATGAATTTGACCGCCAAATCAAAATTGTTTCTCCTCCCCGCTTTGCCCTTATTAATAAACCACAAATGCTCTCCATCTTGGTAGAAGATAAAGGACAATCCCAAGAATCTCTACCAACGCAAGCAAACATTACTATAAGTATCAATGGACAAGAAGTTGGCCATTATTCTGTAACTCCTGGCGTTATTTTTCAAACTGAAATCACTCTTCTTCATGCTGAAAAAAATATCATCCAAGTTACCACCGATGCGCACAAAGGTGAATTAAGCTTCGAAAACAACCGTGCTATAGCTATTATTGAAGGAATCAGAGAAAATTTGCGTGTCCTTCTTATTTCAGGTGCACCTTACAATGGTGAACGAACATGGCGTGATCTTTTGAAAGGTGACTCCAATATTGATCTTGTTCATTTTACTATTTTGCGTCCTCCCAACAAAGCAGATAATACACCATCAAGCCAATTATCACTTGTAGTCTTCCCTACAAGAAAACTCTTTGTTGAAGAGATCAGTAATTTTGATCTCATCATCTTTGACGGCTACCAACACTCTGCTGTTCTTCCATTAATTTATTATGATTATATTGCCCAATATGTAAAAAAGGGTGGTGCGTTGCTGATGGTAACAGGGCCTGAGTTTACCCAACAAAACTCGCTTGCAAAAACACCTTTAATAAGCATCTTACCCGCACGACCAAATGGTGCTATTATTCAAAAACCTTTTCGTCCTCAATTAACAAAGGAAGGTGAACGTCATCCTGTCACAAGAGGACTTGCAACACTTAATTATCCAACCTCTCAGTGGGGAAAATGGCTACGACAAATTGCCATTCAAAACAGATACAAAGGCACTGCTCTCATGAAAGGAGCTGATGAGCAACCACTTTTACTTCTTTCTCATGTTGGTAAAGGACGTGTAGGCATGTTGCTTTCCGACGAAAGTTGGCTTTGGGCAAGAGGTTTCGATGGAGGAGGTCCTTATGCAGCTCTTTATCGCAGAATTGCTCATTGGCTTATGAAAGAACCAGAACTTGAAGAAGAAAAGTTAAGTGCCACCAGCGACCAACATCGTTTAATGATTCACCGCCAAACGCTCAAAGATCACCCAGAGCCAGCTGAAATAATTTTTCCTTCTGGAAAAAAAGAAAATGTTACCCTTACAAAAGAACAGGAAGGTGTCTTTACAGCAGCTATTAATACCGATGAAACAGGTGTTTTTACCATCAAAAATGGCAATTTAACAGCGCTTTCTTCTGTAGGGATATTTGATAATCTCGAATTGTTTGACTTAATTTCAACGGAAGAAAAATTAGCCCCCATCAGTAAACAGACTGGCGGGCACATCACACGTTTATATAATAAACAAAGGAAAAGCATTCATCTTCCCCCCCTCAAGGTAATTCGATCACAAACAAGCCCAACATCCTCCTCTGCTCATTCAATTGTTCTGAAAGAAGCAACGGAGACCCGTTTAATCAATACCTTCTATTTTTCGATCTTTTCCGGTTTCTTTGCGCTCCTTGCTTGTCTTTTACTATTGAACAGCATGTGGTATCGCGAAAGCCGTTAAAAAACTGAGTATTTATACCAAAATCTAAAAGTGCAATGCATCTTACAAAAAAATATACGCCGATGAGATGAAGAATAACATGGAGTATCATACTCCCTTTTTGTCATTCAAAAACCAATGAAGCATAAATTCCCCAAAGTTTTTTGACATTTATGACAAACTGTTTTTTATTTCACAATCCCATCTTACTTCCCAAATGCACTGGATTGTTTTACAATCTTTTTTATTGCCTAACTTGTTTTCAACGCTATGCTAACATCTATGTTTTATCTTGCCCATATATCGGATGTGCATCTTTCACCTCTACCGCAACCTTCCTTATTTGAACTTTTTGGCAAGCGGCTTACTGGCTATCTTAATTGGCAAAGAAAACGTAAGAGCCAAATGGCAACAAATGTCCTAGAAACTTTAATGGACACCTTAAAAAAAACAAATCCTGATCATCTTGTAATCTCTGGAGATCTTGTCAATCTTGCTCTCGACAAAGAACTTGAACAAGCACACAATTGGTTGCTTAAGCAAGGACAGCCTCAAAATATTTCTTTAACATTTGGTAATCATGACGCCTATGTCCGTGGAGCATTCCTAAAAGCCTGTACTCTCTTCCAACCTTGGATCAAAGATGATTTTCCTCCTCAAAATGCCTTTCCCTTTCCTTATATGCGTATTCGCAAAAATATTGCTATTATAGGGGCATCCTCAGCCATAGCTACACCACCTTTTCAAGCTTTTGGTTATTTTGGTAAAATGCAAGCGCAAGCTTTATCGCAATTTTTAAACGAAGCAACAGCACGCAATCTGTTTCGTGTTGTCATGATACATCATCCTCCCTTTCATCATGCAACCTCTTGGCATAAAAAGTTATGGGGCATCGAACGTTTTCTAGATGTTATCAAACATCATGGCTGTGAACTTGTTCTTCACGGACATACCCATTTACCCACACTAAAGACCGTTGAAGGAACAATAGGAAAAATTCCTATTGTTGGTGTTGCTTCCGCATCGCAAGCTTTTGGTGATAAAAAACCACCAGCAGGTTTTAATTTATTTGCCATTGAGCGTTTTCACCATCGTTGGAACTGCCAGTTGCAACGCTATAATCTTATCAATAAAAAAAATGAAATAACGTGTACTGAAATAATTAATCTTTAAACACTCTGTAAGAATAGCCAAAAAGTTGTAAAAAAAGCAAAAAACGAAAATATCTTTTTGTTCATATCCCTCTAAATAATAGTTCAGCCTCTTCTTCACTCTAAAAGAAAGAAATTTTTAACTACCCATCTGACTATAGATTAATTCTTTTCGAGTCTATTCCATCAGGCTTTATATCACTATCCTGAAACTCAATATTTTACGTTACTACAGATAATTGGGAAAAATCTTTTTTATATAAAAGGAATCACCGTTGTACCTAGAGGCAACTTAGCTTCATCTTCAGGCTCGACATGAATAGAAATACGCACATTATCAAATTCTTTTTGAAGAACCCCTTCAATTTTATCGCAAATTTGATGAGCTTCTCCCACCGACATTGCAGCTGGGACAACCAAATGAAACTCTATAAAAGTGACTCTACCAGAGATACGCGTAAGCAAATCATGCACTTCAAGTGCACCATGTGCATTTGCAGAAATAAGCTCACGAATTCGCATCGTTTCATTTAATTCAACTCCAACATCCATTAAGCCTTGAATAGCACTCCTAATCACCTTCCAGCCTTGTAAAAGAATATTAACGGCAACAATTATCGCTAAAATCGGGTCCAAAACACTCCATCCACCCACAAAACCAGCAACCAGACCAATTAAAATAGCAAGTGACGTAAAAACATCTGTTATGAAATGTATTCCATCAGCTTTAAGAGCTGGTGAACGGTGAATTTTTCCCTGCTTCATTAAAATCCAACCCCACATATAGTTTATAACACTTGCAACAAGATGAATAACAAGCCATATCCCAGGCTTTTGCAATAATTTCACGGTTGAAAGAGCAACCCATGCTTCTCTTAAAATAATAATTGCTGCGATAATGATTAGGATTCCTTCAAGAATCGCAGAAAAATATTCCGCCTTATGATGTCCAAAAGGATGATCATGATCTGCCGGCTTCATACTGATTTTAACAGCCCACCATGCTGCCAATGCAGCAAGTATATTTACAATGGATTCTAAGGCATCAGAATAAAGTGCAACAGAATCAGTAATGTAATATGCCCAATATTTCAGAGCAAAAACGATACAAGCGACGAAAATAGAGTATAAGGTCAAGCTTTGTATATTGATTCTTACATCCATAACCACACCCTCTTCTTCACGCAATAAAACCTAACACTTCTCACAATATCCCTATGATATTTTTGACATGACACCAATATTTCTTCAATATCACAGAAGTTTTACAATACAATAAATGACTCTCTCAACCTACCATTGTTATTGCAATAACTGCCCTATGATTATACAATATAACGCAAGGAACGGAAGTAACATGGATATAACTCAAACTAACAGCCCTTAAGAAAAATCACCTGTTATTTTTCTCAAATGCATCATTTGTACGCATCATAATTCAATTTTTTATGATCATAAAACCATTTAACAAATCGACATAATCGTGCGAAGCATAAAAAGACCGCTTAGCGTTCTGTTGCAATTTTATACTTCAACTGTATCAAAAAATATGACTGCTAAAACAACTTAAAAACCATTTTCAGGAACGAAAAAAGAATACCAAAAAAAAGAATCTGGGCATTGGGGACCCAGATTCTTTTCCCTTAGAAATTAAGGGTATGCAGAGCTCAGGAAATAGCGGGGACCTAAAACCCTGCACCCGATGCGAAAACAAAACACATTGTACCGCCCTCGGTGCTTTCTTTATATATCAATGGTTGTATCATGTCAACATAAATTCTACCCTAGGTTTAAAATAATGTTTTTTTCGTCTTTCTCTTCAAAAATAAAGCAAATATTTAACATCCGGCAATTTAGAAAAAAGAACTTTTAAAGCCCCATATGCATTTGAATATCACCACAATCTATGAAACTGATGATCCACGTTTGAGAGACTATCACAATATCCGTGAAAAAGATCTTGTTGGACGACAAAATCAATTTATTGCTGAAGGCAAAATAATATTGTCGGCATTGTTGCATTCAAAAGAGTTTTCAGCTCTCTCTCTGCTTATTGTGACAGAATGTCTTCCTGGATTTATACCCCTTTTAGGAAAAACACAGCCAACATGTCCCATTTATTGCATTTCACAAAAAGTTATGGATAATGTCGTGGGATTCCATGTTCATCGTGGTGTGCTCGGTATCGGTAAACGCAAAACGCTACTATCATTACAAAATTTTTTACAAGATTTCCCAGAAAAAGCCTTGATTCTGGTTTTGTGTGGCATCTCTAATCACGATAATATGGGTGCTATTTTTCGCAATGCAGCTGCCTTTGCCAGTAATGGCATTATCGTTGATAAAACTTCATGCGATCCACTTTACCGCGAATCAATCAGAGTTTCTGCTGGTGCAGCTCTCAAGACGCCCTACACACAAGGCGCCGATATTAATGACATTATAACAGCTTTACACGATGTAGACTTTCATATTTATGCGCTTTCTCCCTCTAGCCCATACACTCTCAAGCAAGCAAAAATAACAAACAGAACAGCCCTTATTTTGAGAACAGAAGGGGATGGCTTACCAAACCATGTACTACAAAAATCAGACACCTTACATATTCCGATGGCTCATGGCTTCGACAGCCTCAATGTTGCCACAGAATCAGGTATTGCACTCGCCCATTTTAGTGATTTTGATAAACTCTCTTAAAGATTGATAATACTTTAATTTGTAAAAAATATCCGATGAAAATGCCACTTTGTATTTATAAGAAATGGTAGTTTAAATTTTGGAAGAGACAGTAGCTTTTGTTTCTAGATTGCACAAAACGCGCTTCAACATCCCTTCAGCACCGGCAGCACGTTCTGAATGAGTAACAAATCCACCTCCAAGAACACGTGCTCCATCACCTTTTCCATTATAAAAAACACAAGCTTGCCCTGGTGCCACACCGTTTTCACGCTCCAACAATTCAACGGAAAAAACACCGTCTTGATAATATACGCGAGCAAGATGGGGTGGACGTGTTGAACGAACTTTTACGGCAACCTCAACACCATCAGAAGGGAAATTATCTAATTGCTCATCACCAAGCCAATTTACATCACGCAAAAAAAGCCTATATGTTTCCAACATTTCACGCGGTCCAACAACAACACGCGCATTTTCTACATCGAGATAAATCACATAAAGCGCTTCACCCGTTGCAACACCAATACCACGACGCTGACCAACAGTATAATTAACAATCCCCGAATGTTTTCCTAAAACCTGTCCATTAATATGCACAATAACCCCAGGATTAGCGGCTTCTGGACGTAATTTTGTGATAACATCAGAATATTTTCCTTGTGGAACAAAACAAATATCTTGGCTGTCATGCTTATTAGCAACAACAAATCCCATTTCTGCTGCTATTTCACGAACACGTGCTTTTGGAAGATCACCAAGGGGAAAACGCAAATAATCAATCTGCTCTTGTGTCGTTGCAAAAAGAAAATAACTCTGATCGCGATCAATATCGAGAGGACGAAAGAGTGCCCGATGTATTCCATTGGGACGCGAGCGAATATAATGCCCTGTTGCCAAAGCATCCGCACCTAATTGGCGCGCAGTTACTAATAAATCAGCAAACTTGACAGTCTGATTGCATGCCACGCAGGGTATGGGCGTTTCTCCATGTGCATAACTTTCTGCAAAAGGATTAATCACAGCTTCGCGAAATCGCTCTTCATAATCAAGAACATAATGAGGTATTCCCAGTGTCTCTGCCACGCGACGCGCATCTTCAATATCTTGTCCGGCACAACATGCCCCCACACGATGTGTTACAGCACCATAATCATAAAGCTGCAAAGTAATCCCAACGACATCATACCCTTCCTTTTTTAGAAGACCTGCAACAACAGATGAATCAACCCCACCAGACATTGCCACAACAATGCGGGAATTTTCAGGTTTGCTTGGCAAATCAAGACTGTTCAAAAACATGTTTCATTCTCTATTGAAATGCGCATCTTTTTGCTCATTTTCCTATGTGCACTCTGTCACTTGTCCTTTTTTATAGCTTTTTTATATTCTCCACAACCAGTAGTGTAAACTTTACTTTAAAGAAGCTGCAAACGAAAAAAGAGTGATAAAAATAAGGCACAATAAAAATCCTTTTTGTTTTTTAAAAAATGCAACAAAAACATGGTAATAGACCATTCTATGCACCTCACTCTGCACCATATTTTGACCTATTGGCTTAATTTATTAATTTTTTTTCAAGGTGTTTAGCTCTTTTTTAAATTTCATGTTTTACAAACGAATCAAGTCCTTGACTAAAGTAGAGGATACAATGACTACTTTGATAAAAGCACAAATGAAATATGTTATTGGGCCAGATGGAAGTCCACTTACAATCGCCGATCTACCGCCGAAAACAACACGGCGTTGGGTAATTCGTCGCAAAGCTGAAGTTGTTGCGGCTGTCAGGGGTGGATTGTTAAGTCTTGATGAAGCGTGTCAACGCTATACTTTGACCGTAGAAGAATTTCTTTCATGGCAAAGTTTGATAGATGAACACGGTTTAGCTGGATTACGAACGACCAGAATCCAACATTACAGGCATTAGTTACTACTGATAATGATTCAATATCGGCTCTATAATACCCTTAAAACAGCCAAGCTTTTATCAAGTTTGGCTGTTTTTATCTTTTCAGCGCATAAACATCTTAACAAATTGATTTTCAAACAAAAATTTCTATCATCCAGCCATTGAATTAGATTGAACTAAAATACAATCATCATCGATTTTTGCCTTCTTTTCCCGCGTCTCCAAAAGCTGTGCGCGTTGCAACTCTGTTTTAACTTCATGGAGAGCAATTTCAGCATTTGTTTTTTGAAGCTGCAAATCACGAATCGAATTTATAAGATTATCACGCCTCTGTCGTGCTGCACGAGCAAAAGCAGAATAAGCAAAATGGTGAACATCATTATTTCCAGATTTACGTTCTTCGTTAATAATTTGCGCTTCCAATTCTAACACCATTTGCTCAAACTCTGCGATCATCATCTCAAGCTGTGCAACTTCACGATGCTTCCCACGCATTTGAAACATCCTCAATTGCACCATACTTTCCCGTGGCTTCATACTTTCTACTCCTTGATTGCGCCAACCCAAAATTTGCTTCCACACTCTTACATATATTTTTCATTACACTCGTTCTGATGAAAACTGTGTATTTCCTGACTCAAAATTATAATTTTTCTCCTCTCAAAGCACCTGCAAACACAATCTGCCTTAAAGTGAAATAACTATTTCTTTACTTTTCACCCCCATTGTAGAATGCAGAGACTTAAAGCTCCGTAAATAAACACTGAAATTGTAAAAAAGTAACTCAAAATAATCTTTTATAAATTTTTTTAAGCCAAAGTTATCGGAAAAAGCACTTGATTTTTTTATTAAATTAAAAAATGTGCGATTTTTCTAAAATAATTTTATAGCCTCTTTCAAAAATAAAAATATTTTGTTAACCACTATAATAGATAGTGGGGAATTCAGTGGTGATTTGTTGCGCGTACTACTGAAATGTTCATAAACACTTGTATTGTAAGTGTTTGATTTTATGAATTGTTTTTTATAAACAGTGGTTTTACCAACTGTTATAAAATAAAAATGCTCCTTTTGATTCGGAGGAGCAAAGTGAGGGATCTAAGATGCGCGTATTACTAATTGAAGATGATAAAGCAACTACTCAAAGCATTGAGTTAATGCTAAAGTCAGCAAACTTTAATGTCTATATCACTGATCTAGGTGAAGAAGGAGTCGATTTAGGTAAACTTTATGATTATGATATCATTTTGCTTGATTTGAATCTCCCTGATATGTCAGGGTATGATGTTTTGCGGACCTTAAGATTAGCAAAAATAAAAACTCCTGTTCTCATCCTTTCCGGCATGAATGCCATTGAAGACAAGGTACGTGGTTTTGGCTTTGGTGCAGATGATTATATGACAAAGCCCTTCCATAAAGATGAGCTCGTTGCGCGTATTCATGCAGTTGTTCGTCGCTCTAAAGGGCATGCACAATCGGTTATTGTTACCGGCGATCTTACCGTTAACCTTGATGCAAAAACGGTCGAAGTTGCTGGGCGTCCCGTTCATTTAACTGGTAAAGAGTATCAAATGCTAGAGCTTCTCTCTCTACGCAAAGGTACTACACTTACCAAAGAAATGTTTCTCAATCATCTCTACGGTGGGATGGATGAACCAGAACTTAAAATTATCGATGTCTTTATCTGTAAATTGCGAAAGAAATTGGAAGCGGTCTCTTCTCATGTGAACTACATCGATACAGTTTGGGGACGTGGTTATGTGTTACGTGATCCAGTTGAAGAAAACGTACGTCAAACCGCTTAAACAGTGAAAATGCACATTGTAAAATCTCGGAGTGTAGCGGGCCGAGATTTTTCTCTATGACAATAAAGGCTCGCACACTAATACAATCTAAACCCTCTTTTTACATGGCTTAAGTAGTTTTATTTTGTTTAAAGCTTTTTCACACTTTCCAAAATAACACAACTGTCAGTTTCTTCGATATTTATTTTCATATCTGTCATCTCAGCAAGTAACATTGTATAATAAAATTGGATGACATGAG
This sequence comes from Bartonella refiksaydamii, assembly GCF_902652675.1. Taxonomy (NCBI): domain Bacteria; kingdom Pseudomonadati; phylum Pseudomonadota; class Alphaproteobacteria; order Hyphomicrobiales; family Bartonellaceae; genus Bartonella; species Bartonella refiksaydamii. The sequence goes on along the minus strand of NZ_LR736291.1, from coordinate 5,124 downwards.
CATCGATAAGTTCTTCCTGAATGTTCCCATTATATAACGCAATAAAATGAGAAGGAATACGTAAAGTTTTCCCGCAAATCTCAAATCGAAAAAAACGTTCATTTTCATCTTGCAAAATCATAACCACAATTTCTCCCCCACGAGAAATCGTTGCGTTTGCAATCAATAACAAATTAAGCAAAAGTTTAACTTCATTTTTTGGTAAAAGTAGAGCAGGAGCTTGCCATTTTAAAATTGCTTTTTCTTCCTTCATATATTGTTGAACAACTTTTTCAGCAGAACGTGTATCTATTTGTCCCCCACTTGCTCCTGCAAAACCAAAAGCCAATCGCGCAAATTGTAGACGTGCAGAAGCACTCGCAACGGACCAACGCACCAATTGCAAAGCATCTTCTTCAGCTCCCCCTTCATCATAGAGCTCCATTGCATTTTGAATAGCACCAACGGGTGAAATCAAATCATGGCAAATACGGCTACAAAGCAAAGCAGCAAGATCCATAGGCTTCAAAGCAACAGCTAACGTCATAATTATTGAGAACTCCTAGATTAAAATAAGCTTCCTTTTAAAGCAAAATTCTTAACATCCAATGCATACATATGAGATGCTTTAACAATTACGCTAAAAATTTCTTCAGAAACAAATTCAAGAATTTAAATAACCTTACATCTTATTTTTTGTTTGAATAGAATGAAAATCCTAATATTATCTTTTTGTTTGTAACTAATAAAAGGGAAAAACTCTATGACTCTCTTTCTTCTAACGCGCAGGTACAAAAGTATTGTATCTATGATCTTCCTTTTATTCGTAATCATAAACACTGCAAATGCCCAACTCCGACCAATAGAACAAAACCAACTCCATTATTCGCTACAAGAAATTATCGATTCTGGTCATACTTTTTTTGGAAAAACTACCAGCGGTATAGCAGTAGCAATTCAAAATATCTTTTCACAATACGGTCATCCAAATGCCTATATTTTAGGGGAAGAAGCTTCTGGTGCTTTCTTTGCTGGATTAACCTATGGCGAAGGAAAGCTTTTTACCAAAAACTACGGTCAGTATAAAGTTTTTTGGCAAGGACCTTCTGTAGGATGGGATTTTGGCGGACAAGGTTCCCGTTTAATGATCTTAGTTTACGACCTTAATAATATAAATAATTTATGGGGACGCTATGGTGGTATTTCAGGTTCGGCCTATTTAATTGCAGGTGTTGGCTTTCATGTCCTCAAGCGGCACAATGTCTTGCTAATTCCAGTACGTACAGGAATTGGCGCACGTCTTGGCATTAATATAGGATATTTAAAATTAACACCCAAACCGACATGGAATCCATTTTAAACGAACTCTCATTGAAAAGGAAATTTATGCTTATACAATCATTTCTTTTTTTTATTCTTGGAGTCGCTTCCACTTCTTGGTTGCTTGTGCTTCTTGCTCCTCTTATTTGGCGTAGAGCTCTGCATTTTGCACATAAAGTTGTTTCTGTACAAATTCCGTCATCACACACTGAGATACAAGCAAACTATGATTTTCTTTGTGCTCAACACGCTGTAGAACTAGTACGTTGTGAACAAAAATACGACTCTTTGCAAAAAAAATATGCTAGACAAAAAATACAACTTAGCCAAGTAACAGAACAACTTCATCAATTAAATCTCTCCACACAAAACACTTCGTCTTCCTCCAAAAAAACTGTTCCAATCGAATAAAATGTTATCACAACAAACACTTTCATAATGGAAATCAAAACTATGCGTGAAAAAATCGCCCATTATCAGCAACGTTTACAAAAAATTCAAACCAATGGACTTGACACCACAACGTGCCATCAACTCCTAGATGAACTGCGTGAAGAAACAAAAGAATTAGCAGCAACATTAGCTGTCCAAATAGCACTACAGGAGGGTGAATCATCACCCATCAACACATTGATCAAAAGCTCCAAAAGCAATAATGACCTAGCAGCACGTATTCGCAAAAAAATGCACCGCATCTCCCAAAAAACTCTTACATAAGTTGCCTTTTAAAATGACTTAAAAAATATTGGGATTAATTAATATTGAAACAGTCTTTACAAGATATGAGCGCCCCTCTTAACAGAACTCTCGCTAATTTTAACTTTATTTTTTAATTAAAACACAAAGGGCACCTTTTAAAGCATAACTGAAATAAAACTCACCGTTAAAATAATAACTTTAAAGATAAAAATCTCTGATTCGCTGAATAACCATATCTTGATCAGTTTTCGTCAAATAAGGGTGCATTGGTAAACTTAAAACACAATTTCCCAGAGATTCAGAAACTGAAAGAGAACCTTTTACATAAGGAAAGTGTTTATAAGCTAACTGTTTATGTAATGGAGTTTTATAATAAATCATTGTAGGAATAGAATTTTCCTGTAAATAATCCTTTAATTTGTCGCGATCTTCCACCCTAATAGTATATTGTGCATAGGCACAACGCTCTTCCTCTTCCACTTCTGGAACTGTGACAATATCTCTTAAATTATTAGAATAGTATTGAGCAATGTCCACACGCTTTTCTATCTCATCTTCAAAGATAACAAACTTTTCTAGCAAAATTGCAGCCTGAATGGTATCTAGACGTGAATTCATACCAATACGCACATTGTCATATTGTGTTTCACCTTTACCATGAAACAGAATAGAACGTAAAAGTACTGCTAAATTATCATCATTTGTCATCATAGCACCCCCATCGCCATAACACCCTAATGGTTTAGCAGGATAAAAACTTGTCGCAGCCACATCACCAAAAGCTCCGCACATAATATTACCGTTTCTTCCCCCCATAGATTGCGCAGCATCTTCAATAACAAAAAGATTTTCCTCTGCTGCCACTTTAGCAATTTGCGTATAATCAGCAGGAAGCCCAAACAAATCAACAGCAATAATTGCCTTTGGCTTGAGACGCCCCTCTTTTTTGATCATTTCGATTGCTTCAGAAAGTTTATCAACGTCAATATTGAATGTATTAGGCAAAACATCAACAAAAACAGGTTCAGCACCTACCAAAGCAACCACTTCAGCAGTTGCCGAAAACGTGAAACTAGGACAAAAAACAGCATCACCTGAACCAATATTTTTAGCCATAAGAGGTATTTTCAACGCATCAGTGCCATTAGCGCACGCAACTACATGCTTGACACCAAGATAATCTGCTAAGCGATCTTCAAATTCCGTTACCTTCGGCCCTAAAATATATTGACCGCTGGAGACCACATGTGCAATTGCATTATTAATTTTATCTTCGATGCGCAAGCGCTGCGCTGCAAGGTCGATGAATTGCATATTAACTCCATTGATAGTTATACCCGTGTGAAATCACTACTCATCTCTTTTATCCATGATAATTAATATGAGCAGCAGTCAAAATTCTTAAAACAGCAACAGCTTCATTACCATTTGTACGAGGTGCTTGACGCGTCTCAATACAATGAAGAAAATGCTGCAATTCATAAGTTAACGGCAAACCTTCACAAAGTTCAATGTAATTCAGCTCATCCGTGCTAAAATTCCACTCTTTACCTTCTTGCCAAACAATAAAAGGATGCAACGCTAATTTACGGCTCCACGGCTTCATATCATCAAAGACAAGCATAGCCTTTGTACCAACAATTGTTAAGCGCCTTTCACGATAGGGACTGAGACGTGAAGCAAAAAGGTGGCTACGTATACCATTGGGAAAGACCATATGAACATGTGCTAAATCAGAAAGCTTATCAACCACAGCAGCCCCCTCTCCGCGAACTTCAGAAGGTTCACAACCTGTCAAAGTCAAAATCATTGAAAGATCATGAGGAGCAAGATCCCATAAAGCATCACTTTGTGTATGAAATTTGCCAAAGCCTAATCGATGAGAATAAATATAACGCACATCCCCCAGTTCTCCCTTTGCCACCAACTCACATATTTTTTCAAAAGCAGGGTGAAATCGCAAAATATGCCCTACCATAAAAATGCGCCCATATTCACCGGCAACCTGCACTTGACGTTCAGCATCAGAAATATTCAAGGCTATTGGTTTTTCAACCAAGACGTCTTTACCATTTTTAACAGCACGCAGAACATTTTCTGTATGAAATTGCGGAGGCAATGCCAACACAAGCGCATCAATATCTTTATGAGTAAAAAGATCTTTGGGCGCAATGGCTTTAACGCCATACATAGAAGCAAACTGCGCAGAGCGCTCAACATCTATATCAGAAACTGCGACTAAAGCTCCAAGCTCTTGAAGTGTACGTATATGATTTTCACCCCAAGAACCGCATCCTAAAACCGCTACACGTGGCACCATTTTATGCCTTACCCTACTCATCATATAAAAAACATACTCCCATTCATTCCATATCGAGGATGAAACAGAATGACAAGAGAAAAGCTTAAAAACGATGCTTGACATCTCACTATTCTACCTCTTATATCCGCAAAGGATGATATAAGTTGCAATCATATCTTTCTATTTTGGCGGAGTAGCTCAGTAGGTTAGAGCAGAGGAATCATAATCCTTGTGTCGGGGGTTCAAATCCCTCCTCCGCTACCGTCTTTTTTTCAGATTGATTGTAGCTTGATGTAGCTTGACTGTAGCTTGACGGCTGTAGCTTGACGGCAGGTTTTGTATATTTTGCCACTAGGTTTTGTACCAATTTATTTTTTTCAAAAGTTTTTTAAGGGGTTCTCAAAGGGTCTTCAAAGACCTTTCAGAGGGTATTTAAAGACCCTTTAATGCATCTTTTCTCTTCATCCTAAAAGTCGCAATTTGAGATGATGATTTCTTGAGCCAGAGTCGGATTATTTGAGACGCGGCATTTATAAGATGCAGTGACCTCTTTTAAAATGAATTGAGTGATAATTTTTCTGTATTCTAAGCACATTATTAAAGAGAAAAATATTTAAGCAATTCGGTCAACTTGACCGAATTGCTTTTCAGTATGCAATTGTGCAATGTTTGCACCATTGCTCCTTTGAGGAATTGGGTAAACATTACCCTATTGCTGTACTCATGCAATAGGATCAACTTGGTTCTATTGTTCTTTGAGCAATTGGTACAAGTTGCACCTATTCCTCATCATGATCGATCAAAGGTTGAACTTGCCCCTTTGG